>JANPLJ010001235.1:0-7530 GCA_031426475.1 Pirellulaceae bacterium
CCGACACGACATCCGTTGAAGGCGTGATGGTTCTCACGATCAATCTTGGAGACTTTGAATTGATCTCTTCGAGCGAAAAAAAGAAAAAGCAGAGCGGTGACATTGAAACGAAGAAAGGGACGGAAGATGTCTTGGCCGTTCTCGTGGATGGCCATGAAGGCCCTCGCGAAGGGACGATTCTTCAACATCCGATGCTGCAGATTCTCAGCAAAGAACTCAGGAACGACGCAGACCTAGCCAAGGAGAAATTCCAACTGGATAGCGATCAAATGCGTGAACTTCAAAAAGAAGGTTCCTATTCCTACTCTGACCCGGTTGCTAAACATCCTCTAGGAAAAGACTATGGCGGAAAGTGGATTGCGACCATGCGTCGTGTCGAAATCTCGCGCCGAATCAATCAATCGGATGCAACCGTTCGGACAAACCCGACCGATCTTTTTATCCTTGTACAGGAACGAGCGGATGCCGCAGTTGAACCGGTCAGCGAGCTCGTTCGCAAACTTGCGCGTGAAGGCTGGTTTGCTTTTATCTCAGTCGTTACCTTGATTTCAGCCCTCTGGTTTTTCGTCTTCCGTGTTCTGCGACTACCAGAACAAAACTCGATTGGAACGCGATTGCGAACCAATACACAAAGCATCGGGACCGCTGCTAACGAAGCGACGATTGACGTCACGGACTAGTGCTTCGTCCAACTTTACGTTTTGGGTTTCAATTCGTAGCCGATGTCGTAAGACTTCGGCGGAAGCGCTGTAGACATCGTCTTTCGAGCTGCGTCCGAATTCTGACGAATTCGGCTACCCAGCCTAAAATCGAAGTTGGATGAAGCACTAGTGCGCTTGACTATACATCCTCAACAACTCAGCAGACGTAACCGCGATCGGATTGAATGATGCAGTCCATTGCTTGGAAGCTTCGATCGATAATCGCTCCAATTGATTCTCTGGGATTTCAAGTTCTCGAAGCCTTGTCTTTAGTCCGGCAAGCGACAACTGCTGTGTAAACCAACTGGCTAACTGATTTGCAAAGGACTCTCCCGAGTCGCTCGCAACATCTCGAGTCGATCTCACCAACCGCGCGTAATCGGACTCGACACTCGCAAGTTGGCCATTGAATTGAATGACATGCGGCATCATGATTCCGACCGCCTGGCCATGTGGGATATTGAAGGCCGCCGTAATTGGATTTGCGAGGGCGTGGGCTGCACCCAGCATCGACGCTTCGATCGCCATTCCCGCAAGAGTCGCTCCGATTTGCATCTGCGATCGTGACTCGAGTTCGTTTGGATCGGTCACCACTTTCGAAAAGCCTACTGAAAGCAATTGCCAGGCTTGCATCGAGAAAGCCATCGAGACAGCGGTACGCGGCTTGGTCACGTATGTTTCGAGGGCGTGCGTGAGTGCGTCGATCCCGGTCAGCGCAGTGACGCGTTTGGGTTGTGTTAAGGTCAGTTCAGGATCTAAAATCGCAATTCGACATGCGGCTCGCCGATCACCGCAAGCCATTTTCATGTGCGTCTTTGCGTCGCTAATCAACGCAAAGGACTGAGCTTCGCTGCCGGTTCCAGAGGTCGTTGGAATAGCGATCATCGGGAGCATCTCTCCCGTCGCTTTGCCGACTCCCCAATAGTCTTTCATTTCCCCACCACAAGAAAACAGGAAGTTGATCCCCTTGGCACAATCCATGGAAGAACCTCCCCCAAGTCCAACGATCAAATCGGGTTGGAAATCGCTTGCAACTCGGCTTCCAACTTCCACGTCGTCAGAAGACGGGTTTTCATGAACGTCATGAAATGCAAGCGTTACCAAGCCGGATTCTTCCAGACTCCGTTTTGCACGCTCGAAATGCCCAGCCCGAACGACTCCGGGGTCAGATACAATCAAGACACGTGAGGTCCCCAGTTCTTTTGCCAATTGACCAAGCAGATTCAGCTTGCCAGCTCCAAAAACGAAGCGGGTCCGCTGAGAAAAGTCGAAATTTTGCATGCGAGCCTTGGCAGGTGGGGAGTGTCGTGGAAAAGTTACAAAAGAGTATCGGCTTTCAGTGCAATCGCGACAAGTAGTCAAAGTCCGCCGGGACTGGAGCTTGCGCTGCCTTGCCTTGCGGTTAGACTTGAGGTATCAGTTAGCGTCGGATTTTCCGATGCGGGATCCCTTGCAGTTAGGTAGTACGCAAATTGGTATGTTTTGTCGATGTCAGGCAGCTTAGCAAGCACTACGGCTCGTTTGCGGCTTTGAACGATTGCGATCTGTCGATTAAACAAGGTTCCATCTTTGGTCTTTTGGGACCCAATGGCGCCGGAAAGACAACGCTCATTCGTTGTCTACTTGGATTTGTGCAACCAACAAGCGGGCTCGCAATGTTTGACGGGCTCAATTGCGCTCAGCAAAGCGTTGAAGTGCGTTCACGCGTTGCCTACCTCCCCGCTGAAGCGCGACTATTTCGAGCCAAGCGAGGACACACGGTTCTCGAGTTCTTTAGCGAAATCCATCCTGGCGGCTCGATCGAACGGTCAAGGAAAATTGCAAATCAACTCGCCTTGGATCTGTCTCGACGTGTCGCTTTTATGTCGACCGGAATGCGGCAAAAACTGGCTATCGCGTGTGTCCTTTCGTGTCGCGCGCCCCTGATCATACTGGACGAGCCGACAGCGAATCTGGATCCAAATGTACGAGCCGAGGTCTTATCGCTGATTCGCGACGCCCAAGGCGCGGGGTCCACGGTGCTTTTCTCGTCCCATATTCTTAGCGAAATCGAGGAAGTCTGCAGCACGGCTGCAATCATGTATCAAGGTCGTGTCATACAATCACTAGATATCATTGAGATGCGATCCACCCATCGCGTTACAGCGAATCCGGAAAAGCATGTCCCCATCGAACTGGATCTCGAATCACTGCATGATGTTCGGCTCGTCGAAAACAGCGAATCGCGCTTCATCGTCGACATCGCGGGCCCCATCAAGGATCAACTGCATTGGCTCTCTACGCTACCGATTAACAATATTCGAATTGAACCTACTGGACTGAAAAGCGTTTACGAATCGTGCTGCGAATTCTCCTAAAAAAATATTTTCTTGAAACCTGGCCACTTTGGCTGCCGTGTGCCCTCGTCTTGCTATTCTTTCCATGGGTGCGAATTTGGACTGTTAGTCAATTTGAATTGAGCGGATTTGCTCCGCTGATCGAGCAATTCAAAGCCTTTGAAAAGTTCTCGCCTGTTCCTCTTTCCCAATTTTTGACCTACGAAGGCATCATCGGACTTACATTTGCCGAACCGATATTGCTGCTTGCATTGCTGACGTATTCGATCGCACGCGGTTCGGATGTGGTCAGTGGGGAACTTGGACGCGGCACGATGGAAATGCTTCTAGCGCAACCAATCGCTCGACTTAAACTCCTGTTCTCTCACGGATTTATCTGCGTTGTCGGACTAGCCGGTCTTTGCGTTTTAACTTGGATTGGGATAGCAATCGGTCTTCGTACGAACTCGACGTTGGTTCAACAACCAACTAGCGAATTATCGATTCCAGGTACATCTCTCTCCATAAGTAACCCTTTTGAAGAGCCAACCAAAGTCATGACCCCGTTGTCAGATCTCGTATCGAGTGAGCTGTACATTGCATCGACCATCAATTTTTTCGCGTTAGGATTCTTCGTCTTTTGCATGAGTGTCTTTATGAGTTCCTGGGACCAATATCGTTGGAGAACGATTGGACTGGTCATTGGAGTCTACGTAACACAACTCCTGCTCTTTGTCCTCTCGAAGTCGACTCCAAAGACGCGGTTCCTGATGCCCTTCAGCTTTTTTGGCGCTTATCAACCCGATTGGATGGTTCAAACGATCGCCCAAGATGATATGCCGATGTTTGCAATCCTTCGAAATCGCACGGTGCCTAACGGTTTCCTCTCACATTACGAAATTGGACCGCTCGGATATTCCATGATCTTGATCATGCTCGGTTTGGGGCTCTACGGAGCTGCCTGCGTTATTTTCTGTCGAAGGGATATCCCAGCACCGTGATTTGAGGGCTGAGAGGATATCAAACGAGAACGCGACGGTTGAAGACGATCCATTCTCCGACGAGAAGACCGAGCCCGACGAGCAAGATCCATCGCCAGTACTCATTCCTGCCGCTCGTTGTCGAAAGCGATGCCGTAAGTTTCTCTTCGCCTATATTGATATCAGCCTGGACGGCTAAATTGCTCTCGCGAGGAGAGAACAGATTGACGGCGAAGGAATCCAACGTTCGCTCATTGTCACTGTTTCGAACCTGATACACTCCGATAGATTCCGTGTCCGTCCAGACAACCGCACCGCTTTCATTCCGCTCGACATCCACCGATCTCCCTTGGGGATCGACAACATTGAATCGATCAGTACGTGACGAGAGATTGATTCCCATCGGCTGGCCAGGGAGCGTATTGGACGCCGCTGATTGAGTGCTTCCGCCAGATAGGTGTTCCACGCAACCATAGATAAAAACCGGAAAGCTCCGTTTTCGGATGCCCCAGTCCGTGTTCATCACGACCTCACCATTCAAGCGACGAACAATGTCGAAGCCAAGCACAGCATCTTGATAGGGACCTCGCGGTGCTACCGCGAATATTGGGCCGTTGTCGGCACGGATCAGAACCTGGCCAGCCTCGGGCACCGTGATGGAACGTCCTTCTACAATTTGGATATTGCCGATCTCCAGGAATGAAGTCATCGGATGAGATCGATCGACATCGACCAGCTGAATGGGTCCGGTGGTTTCAGACAATTTCCATTCCGGAGATGGTGGGACCTCGCCAATGAAAAGCGTATTCGTAGGTGGCATTTCGGATGGCCTACACTGATCGAAGATGACCAAGTCAAGTTCTTCATATCGAATGCTCGATTTCCGGCCCGACCCCTCTGACAAAAGATCCGGCGACTCAATCCGAATGTTCGCAAGAGTTCGAATGGCAGTTGTCGAAAGCGCCTTTTCAAGTGCGGTATTGCCTGGAGTTACCAACAAGACATTGATCGAACGCCCGGGACGAAGAGTTGCATATGCCTGGTTGTCGACAACGAATTGGTCCGCTCGGTCCAACTCAACGCGAAAGGTACCCGACTCGACCGAAATGTCCTTTAGCGAAAACCGAAGTCCTTTATCTTTGTGAGCTTCGATCGTCGTCCGGACAGCGTCGATCAATCGTTGATCCATGTAAAGCGAAGCCGTGGTTTCGACCGCCTCGTCGCCGTAATTCGAAACTCGGGCATAAGCATCGAGTTCATCGGTGCGATCTTCTTTTCTCGTAACCGCGAATGCTTCAATTCCGACGTTGTCGATTCTCGATTTCCCAATCGGAACAAACTCGATCGAAAGGTTACCTCGATCGAAATCAGAAATCGCTGGGAAACCACCATCGGAATAAACATAGACGGAAGCCGGTAACGCCTCGGCTACCTGAATGTCATTCATTCCGTCGAAACTGACTCGCCCAGGATTCGCTAAACCTGCTGCTGCTCGCAATGCTTCACTGATATCGGTAGTGCGATTCGTTGGTGTGACCTTGTCGAGAGCGGCGAACAACCGTCGAGTGTCACCGGTAAAGCCTTGTTGGATATCGGCTCGATCGGAAAACGCAATCAGCATCGCAACATCACCTCGGTTCATCATGGAGATTTGGTCTTTGGCCTTCGACTTAGCCGCATCCAAACGCGATGGTTGCAAGTCAATCGCTTGCATGCTCGCCGAGTTGTCTAACATCAAGATCCACCGTCGACCCGTCGCTTGATTTCCATGAATTCCAGGACGAAGGCACGCCAAGATCAAGGCAGCGAGAAATAGCAGTTGAAGCAACAAAAGGAGATTTCGACGCAATCGTTGCCAAAGGCTGTTCACATGGATGTCTTCGATCGCCTTACGCCAAAGATAGGTACTTGGCACTTCGATGGGTTGACGACGAAGCTTCAGGAAATACAACAAGAAGACCAGTGGCGGAACTGCCAACATGACAATCCACTGCCATGGATTCAACGCGCTCAACCAGCTCATCGAACGAGCCCTCGCACTCGCAGGTACTGTTCGATGAGCACGTCGACCGCGACATCGCTTCGCGCCGGCACGTAGGTGATCGATCGCTTTCTACAAAACGCTTTTGCGCCTTCGAC
Organism: Pirellulaceae bacterium; assembly: GCA_031426475.1. Lineage (GTDB taxonomy): Bacteria > Planctomycetota > Planctomycetia > Pirellulales > Pirellulaceae > JAIYDQ01. The sequence continues at coordinate 6,136 of JANPLJ010001235.1, forward strand.
GAACGAATTCAGTGTCTGATGGTAACGTTTCAATAAACTGGACGATACACTTATTTCCCGTTGGTCCGCATCTTCGCAATCGATCAGCTTCAAGTCCCCTTTGAGTTCAGGCCGTAATTCTTCGGGTGACAACAGATGGACCAAGAAAATATCTAGATCACGTGCAACCAACATTCGCAGCGCCGCTTCATAACCTTGTTTGTCCATCAGGTCGGATACTAATACGACAATCCCTTTGTGGATATTTCGAATACAAAAAGACTTGACCGCAGTCGCCATATCCAACGATTTTGCCGCAGGTTCGAATTCGCTGAGTGAATCCAACATTCGATAGGCACTTGAGCGACCGCGAAAAATCCCGGGCTGCTGGCGGTTGAATGCCGAGAGGCTCACTCGGTCGCCGCGGCACAGGCCAATATAGCCGAGCGCTGCCGCGATCTGCTTGGCAACATACAACTTCGTAGGAGTTCCAAAGTCCATCGACCGCGAATCATCGATCAATACGTACAAGTGAAGGTCCTCTTCTTCGAGAAACAGCTTCAAATATAGGCGATCGAGCCTGGCAAACAGATTCCAATCGATGAAACGAAGGTCGTCGCCTGGAACGTAATTACGAAAGTCAGCGAACTCGACGCTCTGCCCTTTCCGATGGCTTCTTCGCTCACCCTTCATTCGACCGCGAAAGATCTTGCGGCTGACCAACTCCATGCGCTCCAACTTGGCCATTAACGAGGCATCGAGCAAGGTGGAATCGAGAGATGTCATAGCGAGCTAACGTCCCGTTTCTTCTTCATCGACCATTTCGATTTCTTCAAGCTGGTCGTCATCGTACGCCGAATCTTCGACTGAAAGCTCTTCGTCGGCGTCCGGAGTCGGATCGTCCTCCTCGGCCATGACGTCAGGCTTGTCCATCTTCACTTCATCGCGCTCATCATCCCGCGCCCGCTGCTGCAAGTAAAGCTTGATCGGCACTTCGCCAAATGGCAAATGGTCGCGAAGATAAGTTAGTAGATACCGTTGATAGGGTCCGGTAAATCCGTTTGGCTGGTTGCAAACCGCGATCATCGTTGGCGGTGATACGCCGATTTGAGTAGCGTAGTAAATTTTGGGCCGCTTCATCTGGTACATCGCCGGCTCGTGGTTCTCAAGCGCGGCACGGATGAGTCGATTCAACTTCGGCGTTGAAATTTTGGAATTCGCTTGCTTGAAAAGCATTTGAGCGTGATTCAGAAGCGTCTTGACGTTCTTGCCGGTCTGGCCCGTGACAAAAGCAATGGGGCAATATGCCATTTTCGGGAAGTTTTCGCGAAGATAACTTACCCAACGCTCTGTCGGCATCTGACCGACGAGCTTGTCCCATTTGTTCACGACTAAAATACATGGCTTGTACTCGTC
>JANPLJ010001236.1:0-1841 GCA_031426475.1 Pirellulaceae bacterium
GGCCGAGCTGGAAGCCGCAATTGCCGAACGAATTGCGATGAATTCTATCGCTCCCAGTGCGAAAGAGATCGCGGCCGTGCGAGTGGAGTACTTTGGTCCGATGGGCGAGTTCATGCGTCGATTGGAGTCCTCGATTCCGACTTCGACGTGCGATGCGGGCTGGGACTCGTTGAATAGCCAACCTGGATCGATCACACGAATCGACACGCCGATTCAAGCTCCAAAAGCAGCTCCCAAAGCATTGGTCGAAATCACCAAACGTCCGACTCTTGCGACCCCTAACGGAGCTCGGATGCGTCCAAGGCGAGTTCGAGCTATTTAGCACCCACGGGACAGTACTTCGCCAACCAAGCGAATATTTCCTCATGCCAGAGACGACTATTCGCAGGCTTGTTCACCCAATGGCCTTCGTCGGGGACGTTGATGAATCGACTTGCAACGCCCTGTCGTTGTAAAGCCGCAAACAACTCGTGCCCCTGGCCGATCGGACATCGGAAATCGAGGTCGTTATGAATGACGAGCATCGGTGTTTTGAACTGACCTAGAGCTGCTGCTTTCACGTGCGGTGAGAACTCTCGATACTTTTGAGGTTGCTCCCACGGTAAGCCGCCATGTTCGAATTCGTCAAACCAAAGCTCGTCGGTCGTGCCCCACATGCTTTCGAAATTCCAAACACTGCAATGGGTGATCAAACAACAGAAACGCCCTGTATTCACGGCAAACCAATTCATCATATAGCCACCGAAACTCGCTCCCGCGGAAGCGATTCGTGCTTTGTCTACATAGGGCAGTCTTTCAACATAGTCAGCTCCCGCCATCAAGTCGCGGTAACACTTTCCGCCCCAATCGCCCGAGATTTCTTCAACAAACTTCTGCCCAAATCCAGTCGATCCGCGAGGGTTCGGCATCGCAACGACGTAGCCTTGTGCGGCCCACAATTGCGGGCACCACCGATAGCTCCATCCATCCTCCCATGCTCCTTGCGGTCCGCCGTGCACTAAATAGACCGTCGGATATTTCTTGGATGGATCGAATCCAGGTGGTTTCAAGAGCCACATTTGCATCTTCCTACCACCTTCGATCTCGATGCTTTCGACCGACTCAGGCCGCGGAAGTTTCAATTCGACCAGCAGATCGCGATTGGCTTGACTGACGTTGACCGCCGGCTCTCGACCACGTTGCAAAAAGATCTCGGCCGGCTGATTCATCTGAGAACGACTGAAGACCAACGTCTCTTGAAGGCCTGTGAGGCCAGCGTGCAACCCACCATCCGCCGACCAACGTTCGATGGAGTTTTTGTCGGTAGCGCCTTGCGACGGAGCCCTGATCGAGAAGAGTTGTTGAGCTCCATTCTGATCGACATTGGTCACGATGCGATCGTTTCCAAGCCAAGTGATCTCGCCCGCGGAATTTTCGAAGTTTGGCAGCCAATTCGTCAACGCTGAATCGAGTCGTCCATCGGCGGTTAGCTTGGCGACCGCGATTTGCCATCGATCCGCTTCGTAGCCCGGCTTGTTTTGGAAACGCCAAGCCAGCGATCGACCATCGGGCGAAACTCGGGGTCCACTGTCAGCTGCCAAATTCGATTTCGTCAACGTCTCCCAGTTCGTATCTCGGTTATCGATTGCGACGCGACATAGATCGAAATTCGTGCTCCATGATTCATCGCGAGCCGGTACAGCCGTGAAGATCAGATGACTGCTATCTGGGCTGAAACAAAAATCTTCACCCGATGAAAACGTCGAAGACGTTGGATAGGCATCGCGATCGCCTGGCGTAGCATTGTGAGGTTGCCCATCCGCTTCAAGCCCTTGCGGTCCGCGTTTAAGCTTAAGTACAAA
>JANPLJ010001237.1:0-4687 GCA_031426475.1 Pirellulaceae bacterium
GCATCAAAACGGGTTGCTCGTAAGTGATAAACTAAACCTCGATAATCAATCATGCGAAAGGCAGTCAGCACGAGTACGCCTGCTAACGCTGGTTTAGGAATATAGGCGGCCAGCGGAGCAAGAATCAAGACGGTCGCGCCAACCATGAAGGCGCTGATGACACCTGACCACTGTGTGGCCGCTCCCGATTGATGATTGATGTACGATCGTGTCAAGGAACCAGAGCCGGGAAAGCACTGAAAGAAACTGCCACCGAGATTGGCAAGACCTTCGCTGAGGCATTGCTGGTTCATATCCAATCGCTGTCCAGATTTCGAGGCAAGAGACTTCGCCATCGCGATCGCTTCCAACAAGCCGAGAAACGCAATCGCAGTAGCACTCCCAGCTAGCTCGCTCATCATCGCTAAATCGATCACTGGAAGCTGAAAAAATGGCAATTGTCGAGGAATGGATGAAACGAGTTTGACACCTTGCGGACCTGACCAACCGAGCATTGATACCGACATCCCCATCAGAACAATGCCCAGCAAGAATTCCGGTAACCCCAACAAAAAGCGTCGGTTGAGTGCACGAATGATTAGCACGAAAAGGATGGTTCCCGAGGCGACAAACAATGTATGCCAATGAATAGGGCCCCCTTCGGTCGCAGTTAGAAAGAACCGCTTTAAGAAATGATCATGTGGATCCCCGCGTTGGGTCCAGCCGACTACGTTTTTCAGTTGATCCATTACGAGTAGCGCTGACGCCCCAGCCGTAAATCCAACAATCACCGCATGGGAGATAAATCGCGAAAAATCACCAAGTCGCAGCAACGTGATGCCTGTTTGAATGAGCCCAATCATCAGTGCCATCATGATCGCCGCCGCAATTCGCGATTCTTCAGGAATGGGTGCCAAGGCACTCAACATGGCGATTGAAATCACATTTGTCGGACCATTGATAAGGTGTTTCGACGAATCGAATAACGCTCCAATCGCGGTCATGACGATCGCAGTGTAAAGTCCGTACTGCACGGGCAAACCGATGATGCTGGCATAGGCCATCGCTTGCGGAACCGCGACGGCTGCGACCGTGCAGCCCGCGAAAGCATCGCGTTTAAAAGTTGCAAGAGAGTACGTTCGAAGTGCCCCGAGGGCCGGAAGGTACTGGAACAGCTTTTCGTTTACGAGATTCATGCCGAATAATGTAGCAGAAACCAACCCGTTGGCACGCCCTGAGTCGGCCAATGAACCCCGCCGTGGGTCAGCGACTCCGCTCGCTGACACAGTTCCCCGCGAACTCGATTTCGTTACCCGCGAACGGAGTCGCGGGTCCACGGTTTAGCTCATTTCGGAAGCCATTGCACGGCATCAATGACGACATAGCCATCGGTGTCTGTGTTTGAGACAACGACGGCTGCCGGTTGGTTCGCTGAGAAATGGAACTCGCCCAAAGAGATGAACGTTTCGTCGATAGGCGGTGTCTTCCTCTGGTCCAAGGATATCTTTTGCGATCCTTCAGCGTGCAGCACTTCAACGACAACTTTAGACGACCGATTGCTATTGTTAGGATATCCGAAACGAACTTCATACCGCCCCGCCTTAGGAAGTTTTGCTTCAAATCGAGCCGTCGATTTTCCGTCTCGCTTGTCGTTGTCGTGCCGATAGCCATGGCCAACATAATTCGAAGCGGCACTACTCGCTTTCCAGTTCCCCGTCAATTCCGCATCCGCGTCATCGATCACAATCCCTGGGAGCGTGGACGGCATCAAGGAGGCTTTCTTATGTTTCACCGGCTCCGCCGACGATGCATGTTCGAGCACTTGATGATCTTTCATCAGTTGCTCGCGAAGCTTTGCATAGGGGACATCTTGAACAGCTAGACTGCTGTCGATCGCAATCGCCGCGGCCGTCGCGGCCGACTGCCCGAGGATCATGAACACCGGCTCCATGCGAATACTTCCATAGGCGATGTGCGAGCTGCTGACGCAGATCGTTGCGAACAGGTTGACGCTCTGTTCTTTCTTCGGTACGAGAGCTCCATAAGCGATTGGATAAGGGCGGATGCCAACGCCGATGTCGCCTTCGTTTTGAACATAGCCGTCTGGTGTAATGTAACGTTGAACGTTGTGAGAATCGATCGTGTAGCTGCCCATGCCAACAGAATCGGGTGTCGGTTTCTTTTTCATCAACTCGTTCTCGGTCATCACGAAATGCCCGATCATGCGGCGAGCTTCTCGAACGTAAATCTGATGTGGCCATCCGCCGTTGTCGAGAAACTCATCTTTAGGCAATCCCCATTCTTGCATCTTTGCTTGAACATCTTTTGGGACGCGCGGATCATTCGCAATGAAATAGAGCCAACCTTGTTGATAAGTTCGGTGCTCGCGAAGAATTTCGCGGCGTCGCTCGTAGCTGGCTTCCGGATAGTCATAGTTCATTCCGATGTTATCGGTGCTCATCGGGCCATGGTTGTTTGTATCGGTTTTGCGGTTGGGAGCATCATCGAACTTGTTGAATGTGCCGTCCCAGCCAGCCTCATAGATACGCACCATCAGCTCATATTGCTTCGGATCGTAGGCGTCAGGCTTTGGAAAAGGAATTCGATTGTCCGGATGATTGCTTGCACAAAAGCGATAGCAATAGGCCTGGACGCGTTTGTCGCCCGAACCGTATTCACCAGGAGGGGCAGCGCTGATCCGCGGGAGCAAGCCACTCTTTGGATCGCCAGGCACAACGTATGGACTGATCTTCTTTTTCAGCGAGTCGAAGTGATGTTGATGGTGTAATACGCCAACCTGCACGCCGTTCCATTGTTCCCCGTAGACCGAGTTCGCTTCGCGTCCGACGTGATAATCGACACCTGCTGCGGCCAAGAGATCGCCTTCATACGTCGCATCCATGAAAATTTTGCCGGCGTACGTTTTGCCGGAGAGCATGGTGATCGATGAAATCTTGACACCCGTTTTTTTGACACCGTTGGCGCGATCGAGCCACTCATCTCGAACGACAGGAATTTGGAACTCTCGGATGTAGTCTTCAAATACTTTTTCGGCGATATGAGGTTCGAAGACCCACATTGTGCGAAGCTCACCATCAACAGCTTCGGTCCCTTGTCCTTTGCCCCGATACTCGGTTGGCTTTTGCCATCGCCATGTTTCAGGCTTTTGATACTCCTTCCAAACGCGATGGTAGAAATCGCGAGCCAATCCGCCGATAACGGCTTTGTTCCCTGTATCGGTCATCCCTAATCCGCCGCTCGTCAAGCCACCGAGGTGTTTGTCTGGGCCGACGATAATCACGGATTTCCCAAGCTGTTTCGCTTGGACAGCTGCAATGACACCGGCGGACGTTCCACCGTAAATGACGATATCGTACGACGTTTCATCGGCCTGAATGTTAGACGAGCAGAGGAGCATCAGAGCGATGAAGAGTTTGAAGCTACGCATGATCGGTTACTTGTCCAAAGGCGAGGTTAATCGCAAAGCGATCGGGGCTCGAAAAAGTGTACGGGAATCGGGTCGAGGGCGATTGTCGGTTGCCCACTGTTCGGCGGCGTCTGTCAGTATATTCAATGTTCGCTCGGCGGATACGCGGTAGGAATCCAATTCCTCACGTGTCAAATCAGCAGGGATATTCATGCGTGGACTGAGAATGGCTCGTGCCCGCGAACCTGGCTTGGGGATTGCGAATTTATCCCATGCACGACGATTGCGCCAAGGATTGTCGTACCCAATCCCGATTAAAATCAACGGAGCTTGGAGTTTGGACGCCAAAAAAACGGCACCTGCGGCCATTACTCGACGCGGCCCACGCGGACCGTCGGGCGTCAAAACGAAGCCCGGAAAGTCTGGCTGTTTCACGATGGCTTTCAGCGCACCGACCCCGCCTCGACCGGATGAACCGCGAAACACCTGAAAGCCATCCATCGCCGCCATTTGCGAAAGCCATTCAGCATCTCGATGTCGGCTGGCTAGTATACCTAAACGGGTCTGGCTTCGAAGGTAAAATGGTAACAGTACATACTCATGCCATACCAAGTAGATGACTGGGCCGTGGAAACTATCTAACGCGACATCTACACTCTCATCGTAGTAGTAGCCTCGATAGTCGATCGTTCGCATCCAAGATCGCACGAAAAGCGAAAGAAGCAGGCCGCCCGTTCTTTGAATGGTCGGTGTCGACAAAGCTCGATCAAGATTCACTTTGAGGGCCATTCGCCGGAAAAGACTTCGACCGCCGGACCTGTCATCAATACGTGGTTCGTCGCTTCATCCCAATTCAAATGTAAATCGCCGCCACGGAGATGATTGAGTATCTGGCGATTCGTTTGGCCTGTCAGTACGCCAGCAACACAAACGGCGCTGGCTCCCGTTCCGCATGCCCATGTTTCGCCCGATCCGCGTTCCCATGTTCGCTGATACACTTCGTTCGGCGAAACCACCTCGACAAACTCGACATTCGTGCGTTGCGGAAACCTTGGATCGCGTTCGATTTGTGGTCCAATCTTTAAGACAAGTTCATCGGTCGCTTCGGGTACAAAGATAATGCAGTGTGGATTTCCCATCGAGACACACGTCGCAAATAATCGATGGCCATCGAACACAATCGGGTAGTTTACGATTTGCTTGAGCGACTGATCAGCTGCAAGCGTCGTCGGAATGCGAGCCGGTTCTAGAATGGGTTCGCCCATGTCTACTCGAACTTGA
>JANPLJ010001238.1:0-4699 GCA_031426475.1 Pirellulaceae bacterium
CGGCGAGGATATGACCTCGATGGCCGATGCCATTGTCCGCTCGGCAACGAGCTGGCGATCGACGTTCGGTCGATAGGTGGTTCCGCAACGGGTACAGCGAGATCGTTGCGTTGGGGCTACGTAGATCAGGTGGACTTTGCCGCAGCAATGACAGCCTCGAAGAATTTCGCGATTCATAACGGGAAACTTTATCAAGTATTCGAACAAGGAAGTTGACCGAAGACTGCCGAAATCCGGTCACCGGTCGCCGGATCGAACCAATGAAGATCGACAATCGCTGTGGATATCTCGTACTCTTCGCCTGGCACAAGGTTGCTTGGACTGTTGTTCAGATCGTCGAGCACCAAAATTGCTGGCATGGAAGAATGGCAGACTTTGAACTGCAAAAGACGCTGGTGCCCCATGAAACGCTCCTCGTTGAGCACTGCTGTGAAACATATTCGATTTTTTTCTGAGTTCGGCTCCCGCGTCGTCTCGTGCTCGGCGATTCGCCATGCCACCGGACGAATGCCGATCTGCAGTCTTTCGGTCGAGTTTCGTTGCGAGAAGCCGTTGAGCATACTGTAATGGATAGCCTTAGCGGCCTCATCGGATCGGTACGAACCCGAGGAGGAGAAGTCTGTCGCCCAATGAGATACGTCGGTTCCCGAAAGCTGAACTTCGAAAAATTGCATTGCAGGCTGCCCCAGCATCTCGGCAACGCAACGATGGTTGGGAGCCTCGAATAGCTCGTTGGGCGGACCGATCTGTTGAATCTTGCCACGATATAAAACCGCGATCTTGGTCGCGAGCAGCATCGCATCCATCTGGTCATGCGTCACGTAAACAAGAGTACGACCTTGAGCGTGAATGGAACGCAGCCGTTGACGAAGCGATTCGCGAATCGACTGATCTAGCTGACTCAACGGCTCATCGAGCAGAAGAACAGATCGGTTGCGGGCCAAGGCACGACCAATGGCCAGACGTTGCGATTGACCACCGGAGAGTTGAGCCGGTTGTTGATCGGCGACTTCGAGCAAATCCAGCTGAAGCAACGATTCGCGGACCTCTTCTCGAGAAAGTCCGTCAAATTTGAAATGCTGTCCAACGGTCAAATGGTCGTACCACCCCCCATTCTGAAAAACGAGCGAAACATCTCGTCGATGGGGTGGTTCAAATGTAATGTCGGTGCCGTTGAGCACGATTCGCCCTGAGTTTGGAATGGTCAAGCCGGCAATCGTTCGCAAAAGAGTGGTTTTTCCCGAGCCGCTCGGCCCGAGGATTGCGAGAAAATCATTCTTCTCGACAGTCAGGCTCAATCGGTGCAGGACCGAGGCGTTCGACAATTGGACATGTTTCAGCTTTTTGCGGGGGGAAGCCGACCATCCCCCCCAAAAAGAACGGGTATCGAGATGGTCGCGACGCGGAAAATGAACGCTAATTTCCTCAACTGATAGCAGCATAAGTTTCCAATCATCCACCCGTTTGGAATAAGTACAAGCGAAATATTTCACCCTAGCGAACTCACGAAATAGAATATTCAATAGCTTTAGTCCCGTCTGTAATAGAAAACAGGAGACCATTCGATGCCGCGAAAATCGCTGCTGAGTCGACGTCTTTTTTCGACTATCTCATTCCGCAGAATACTAGCTATTGCTGCCGGCGGTCGGACGTTAGGCGTTTTAGGAACGGAATCTCCGCTTTCAGCTGCCCAAACAGATACGGGGGCGGAACGCGCGAGCCAATCGTCGAAACCGGCAGCCAAATCAAAAAAGCGGTCCGACGATATCGATTACCTTCGCGTCACGGAAGCCGAATGGAAAAAACGATTAACTGCTGCTCAATTTGCGGTGGCTCGTAAACATGGAACCGAGCGGGCTTTTAGCGGCAAGTACCACAACGATAAAAAAGACGGTGCTTATCGGTGCGTCTGCTGTAAATCGCTGGTCTTTGATTCTCAGAATAAATTCGATAGCGGTACCGGGTGGCCAAGCTTCTGGCAACCGTATGACAACGAGATTATCGGCGAAAGTGCCGATGACAAACTCGGATACCCTCGTACCGAAGTCCATTGCAAGCGTTGCAATGCACATCTCGGACACGTCTTTAACGATGCTCCCAAGACTCCGACCGGGCTGCGATATTGCATCAATTCGGTTTGTCTTGTCTTCGTTCCAAGAAAAGAAGTAGACGAAATCGCGGCTGATCAATAGATGGGATGGATGCCATCGGTTGCAGGAGTAAGGCTTGGGAAATAGAATCGGGCGATTCTAAATGACCGCTCTCCTGAGTTTGTATGCAGCACTCCATAAGCAATGGGCCTTACCACGCTACGCTTGACTTGGTTCTTGAAAAAGACGAGGAAGTGCTTGCTGAACCGGACGTGATGTTGGCTATGTCGCCGAACATCGAGATATCGGTCAAAGTACCACCCCCAAACGCCGAACGATGGTGGGGATCTGCCCGTATGTCGATCGTCGGCGAACGTATCTTTACCGCTACGTTTCGAGCCAAAGATGAGTCTGGGGTTCTTAGTTTGGCTCCACGACTCCCCGGCAACATCCTTCATTTGCCCACCGCGGCGGACCGCAGCTTCTACTTGTCTCAAAGCTGTTTTCTTGCCAGCACGTCTGGGGTCTCGATTACGTACAAACAAGCTGGTTTGCGAGGAGTCATGTCCCGAAAAGGCCTCAACGTCCTGGAGACCGAGGGGACGGGCGATGTTTTTTGTTCGGTCTACGGCGCCCTCATCGCTCGCGAACTGACGGAAGACGAAAGTTTCGTAATCGACAATCGATTCGTCGTCGCATTTAGCGATTCCGTTCAACTCCAGCTTGTGCGAGCATCGAGAGACTTGGCGGTTGGAGCTTATCCCGGCGGCGGCTTGTTTAATCAATATACCGGTCCAGGAACCGTATTTTACCAGACTCGCGCCAACCCGCTCGTTTGATCCGACAGCACCATCCCGGTTTCCATTTGTACTTCACTGAGTCACCATCTCTACTAAGCCACCCAAACCATGACTACCGATGCCGAAATTCATACGATCTTGCAAGCTTCGTTGGCAGGATTCAAAGACCCAGAAACAGGGCGAAGCCTCGCGAAAACCGGACAGGTTGGCGATTGGCAAATCGCTGATGGTCGAGTGAAGTGCCGGCTTTCCCTATCGACGCATTCCATGCCGATCGCTCAGGAGACCATCGACGCGTTTCGCGATTATCTCCTGACCCAAACCCCCGGACTGAAGAGCGTTGAAGTCGCTCTAGGAACATTCCATCGCCCCTCGCCAACGATCGGTCAAATTGGTTTGAAGACCAAGAGCGTCATCGCGGTTGGAGCCGGAAAGGGCGGGGTCGGAAAGAGTACACTCGCCGCATCCATGGCCATACTCTTACAGCGAATGGGAGCCAAGGTGGGGCTGATGGATGCAGACGTTTATGGTCCCAGCATTCCTCACTTGCTTGGCTTGTCAGGCCGTCCCGAGATCGTGGATAGCAAGATCCAACCGATACGAAGCGGTACCATGCCCGTTATGTCGATGGGTTTTCTGATCGAACGAGACCAGGCAGTGGTTTGGCGTGGACCGATGCTGCACGGATCCATTCAGCAATTCTTGAGAGACACGGCTTGGGGCGAATTGGATTACCTGATTATCGATATGCCGCCAGGGACGGGTGATGTAGCGCTCACGCTTTCGCAAATGTTGCCACTCGCTGGTGCCGTCATCGTCTGCACGCCTCAAGAAGTCGCATTGTTAGACGCAGGCAAAGCTATCGCGATGTTCGAAAAGACGAAGGTCCCTATCCTTGGGATCGTGGAAAACATGAGCGGCTTTCTCTGTCCCGACAATGGAAAAGTCTATGACATTTTTGGCCGCGGAGGAGCGAGACAGAAGGCTGAGCAGCTCGGCGTTCCATTCTTGGGAGAAATCCCGATAACGATCCCGATGCGTTCTGAATCGGACGAGGGACGCTTGCGCGAGGCCCTGGATGACCCGATGACTGCCTTGCCAATCGAAAAGGCCGTTCGTGCGATGGTGCGTTCTTTAGCGTCACGCGCTGCGGAATCGTCGTCGTCGGCACCATTACCCGTGCTTGGATAGAGATTGCCGGGATTGTTCATTGCCCGTAGCTACGTTCGCCAGAACGTGGTGAGACGCTTTGAGCTACAGCCACGTTCTGGCGAACGTAGCTACGACAGGCTGTTTTTCGCATTACGATGTAACTCAACGCATCGTCTTCGTTTACGCGAATATTGGCCAAATCCAATAAAACGTACCCAGAAAACACAAATCGCCGTCAACGTGTTGGACACGCTCACGGCGATTAGTGCGTTTTCTACGGTGTTGCAGCTCGTAACAGAGAGTCACAAGCTGTCGGTAGCAACGGAATTAAGCACCCTTAGTTGGGGTCTTCTTCTTAGCTGCCTTCTTCTTGGAAGCCTTCTTGGCTACCTTCTTCTTAACAGCTTTCTTTGCAGCCTTCTTGGCTACTTTTTTCTTGGCAGCTTTCTTAACGCCACCACTCTTCGTTGCTCCAGCTTTCTTTTTGGCCACGGATTTCTCCTCCGATAATCGGGAACAAGGTTGCCTCAGAGAACCGGACCGAAGCAGTGGTCCGCGTTTCCGAATTTAACAACCCAAGACTAAATCCCTCAAGTCGATTCCTCTCAGTTGATCACCTTGATCACTCGATCACACTTCCCACAATCATTGTGTTCC
>JANPLJ010001239.1:0-5745 GCA_031426475.1 Pirellulaceae bacterium
TTCATCAAATGAAGTGTTTGCGTCATGGTCGACGTAGTCGCTCTTTCACAGGGAGGGTCTTGATTGGGATCGGGTCTTCCAAAGGTATCCAGCAACTCCGATTCCGTTCGTACCGTCCATAATTCTACCGCGCGAGTTCCCCGTGGCATCCCCTCAAAGTTCTCGGGCTGTCCAGTGATGTCGGACAAAGCGTCAGACAAGACTTCGCCGCGAAGGCGTTTTCGATAGTGCCGAGAAAAATTGCGATGATCCGCCAGGTTGGTTTCGTTGGGCTCCGAAGAAAGCGAATAGATGTGACTGGTAAAGATCGTGTGCAGCAGTTTTTTGTTATCGTATCCGATTTGGCGAAAATGATCGGCCAGCGCATCCAAAAGAGCTCCATTGCTTGGCGGATTCGTCGCACGAAAATCGTCAATTGGATCGACGATACCAACTCCCATCAACTCGCCCCACAGGCGATTGACCGCAACGTTGGCAAACGTAGGGTTGTCTGGCGAGATCATCCATTCGGCAAGATGAACGCGAGGGTCCTCGCTCGTTTCAGCCTTGTGAGCTTCGCCATGGATTGGCTTGGGGAGAACGACCTCGTTTGTAAGTGGATGTTTGACTTCGCCCTTCGCTTTCACGTAGACAATCTCTTCACTTCCCGAGATCGGCGGTGAAAGTCCCGTTCCTTTATAGCCAACTCGCGCGAAGTGTGCGGACATGCCATAGAAGTCGGATTGTCCATAGACCTCAAAGGGATGTTGGTGGCATTTGGCACATTCCAGACGAAGCCCGAGAAATAGCTGACTTATGAGGGTCGTAATCTCTTCAGGCTCGCGGCGATCACGAAAGACCGTCACAGCACCATTTCGCCATGTGCTTCCTTGTGCCGTAACGATTCGTCGAACAAACTGATCGTGTGGGATGTTCTTTCGAAACGCATCGCGAAGCCATGCATCCAAACTGTACGTTGTCTTGACACCGACCCGAAACGGGTTCGGCCGCAATAGATCGGCCCACTTGTTCGCCCAGTAGTCTGCATATTCAGGTCGCGCCAATACGTTGGTAACCCAAGTCGATTTCTTGTTGATGTCCCGGTCTGCCAAATAGTCATTGACTTCGTCGGCAGTTGGCAATCGTCCGATCGCATCCAGATAGAGTCGTTTGAGGAACTGAGATTCATTACAAGCATGACTTGGGAGGATATGGAGTCTTGCAAGTTTCTGATAGACATGTTCGTCGATGAAGTTACCGCGAGGCAATGCGGAATACTGCTCAAGCGGTACCGGCTTTGGATTCGGTACCGCAGTACTCCAGGTAGTGATCATTCCCATGTATCGAACCATGATCGACGCTTCCCCTGGTATCATCCCGGCTTGAAGTCGACCATCGTTAGAAATCTCGACGACGGCGGGTTCATTCGATTGATACGCGCACATGCGTGTCACATCACGCGTCGTTCCATCACTATATTTGGCAGTAACGCACAGTGCTTCGGCCTGCCCAGCTTCAAGCGAATGAGGTTCCGGCGAGGTATGGAGACTAACGAGTATTGGATCTTTCGAGTTCGTCCTGTTGGTTCCGTTGCGAATCCAATCCAATAGGAGTTGATAATCCCGGTCTGTTTCGGAAAAACGAATTCCACCTCCGTGAGGAAGCTTGCCAGTCGCCTTCATCAGGAGCAGGCTATCTTGGGGAGCCGCAAACGAGAGGCGGCGGCCACGTGTGTTCTTGACGATCGCGTCGAAGTCCATATTGGCATCGAACCCGAGCAACGATAGGGCGAAACCATTCTGCCCACGAGCCTTTCCATGGCATGCTCCGGCGTTGCATCCGCGGGCGGTTAGTATCGGCTGGATATCGAGTTCGAACTTGATATCCAACGGACTGCTGACGGATGGATCATTTGTTGAAATGGGCTCGGATGCAATCGCAAATGAACAAACACTGCCGAGCAGAAATGCGGCGAGAGTTGCTTTTCGAATGCACTTGCGAGACAAATTCATGGTGGGGGGATTCGCAATCGAGGAGGGGAGCTTTTATTATACACAAAAACTCCTAGGCCCACATCGATTCGTCCAGAGTCTAACGACTTCGGCAACGCGCTTATCCTAAGGCCGTGAAGGATTTTAGGTAGCCACATTCGTCAGAATGTGGAGAGTTGGCACTTCCATCCACGTTCTGACGAACGCGGCTACGCCAGAACCCTTGGAAACCAAATAGAAAAAATCCTTCATGGCGTTGCGATTTCCCCCATTCCGGCCAACTTCCATTAATTTTACCGGTGATTTCAGCCAACGAAAGACTATGCCGCGGAGCGATTGCCAAGCTTGATAGATTGGACCGCGTCGATGCTTTCCGATTCGAATCGGACGCGTTGCTGCGGATAGGCCGGCTGGATTCCCAATTCGGCGAAACGAGCTCGGATTCTACGCAGCCATTCTTGCTTTACGGCGCTATGCTTATTCGGGAGTGTTTTTACGGAAGTCTTTAGGCGGATGGAGGAATCGCCGAGCGTTTCAATGGCTGGCATCGAAGGCGATTCCATCATGAGCGCGCCAAAGTGTTGGTCTGCTTTCAGGCTCGTGCCGATTTCGCTGAGCACGTTCAGAACATGATCGAGATCTTCGTCGTATCCGATCGCCACTTCGCAGACCGCCCGCGACCAACCGTGCGTTTCATTGCTGACACTCTCGATCGTTCCGTTCGGTACGAAATGGACGACACCGTTGGAGTCACGCAGGACTGTCATTCGCAGCGTGATCCGCTCGACTTGCCCAGTCAATGTTCCGATGCGAATGGAATCGTTCAACATATACTGGTTTTCGAGCAGCATCACAAAACCGTAGAAATAGTCTTTGATAAGGTTTTGAGCACCAAAAGCAACCGCCAAACCGATGACCGCGACGCCTCCCATTAAGACTGTGACATTGGCACCCACCTCTTCCAGCAACATTAAGAATCCGGTTATGAAAATGGCAACGGTGGCTGCGTTCTGAAAGACGCCAACCAGTGTGCGGGCTCGATTTTCACGTTCGATTTTTGTCCCTCGACTGGTCCCGGCTGACACGAGACTGATCGATCGATGGGAGAAGAAGCCTGCGATCCGATTCAAGAGGAACATCCCCATGACGATGGCGATCAACCGGATCCCGTGGTCAAGGACCCATTGCAAAACGTTTCTCGGAGCAAACGGATTTCGAAGCGATTCAAGCCGATTTTCGGCAGCGTCAGCCTCTTGTCTTTTGCTGTCGGCTTCGTGCAAGGCCACAATATGTTCAGACTGCAACATCGCGAGTTCAGCGCGATGGTCGTTCAGTCGCTCGACAATCGCATTCACTTCGGATCGTGCCAGAATCAATCTCCGACTTGCATCGCTCGCGTCGACACGCAATTCTTGGAGCTCCGTTGTGTCCGCGTTCTCCGACTGTCGTTTGGCAATCTCCGTTGTCAAAGCAAACTGAGCCGATTCGGCGAGATCGATTTTCTTTCTTCCGAGCGCCAGCTCTTTTTGCTCCTGCGCAATCAGCTTTTGTAAGTCCGCAATGCGATCGGCTAGTGACTGTGTTTCCCGTTGAGCCTCGTCCGCCTCTAGCTCCTTCTCGTCAGCTTCATGTTCGGCTTCGACGATTTCTTCGTCTTCCGTTTCATCGTCCTTCAATGAGTCCTCCGAGGAAGGCTTCTCATCATCTGACTCGGCCTTTTTCTCTTCGTCGGCTGCTCGCGATTCCAACTGCGTCTTGTCGACTGTCTTTTCCGAGAGATCTGTTTCGTCAGACCTAGTCGTATCGTCAGAAGCGTCAACCCCGGGATCATTTTCACCTGTCAAATCATCTAGCGCCGCTTGATCCTTCTTGAGCTTACTGCGCAGCGTCTGAATCTGATCGCGAAGCGTTCGTCGGTCTTCAATAGCCAATTCAAATCGTGCTTCGGCTAGCCTTCGTTTGCGTTCTATCGAAGCGATTTCAAGCTCGAGCGTTCGAACTCGTGCTGTATCAGTCGCTTGCCTAGCGTTTTCCAGATTCTCGGTCTCGCGTTCGAGATCGGACTTGAGTTCACGAAACGCAGCCTCTGCCAAGGCGTACTCTCCCTGCGGATTATCGACCTCGGTCTCCAATGACGTCAGCTGCTCGCGATCTTCTTCGATCGTCTCTCGCAGTTCGGAGATGCGATGAGCATCCGAATGTGGATCGGTTTCCGGCGATGCGACGCCCTCGACCGTATCTACTTCGCCTACTGGCAGAGCATCGTCTGCTCGAATCGATGTAAAAATCGAACAAACGAATACGAACCCAACGGCGACCAAGAGCCTTTCAAAAAATCGGTTGGAAAAAGTTTCGTTACCTCCAAGGTTTCGGCTTTCGGATGACATCCGAGAGAAATCAGTTTGTTTTGTTGGCATTGAAATGACATTCCGTTGTCTTGCATTCTTTGAATACGCCACCATTTAGCTAGCAATAACTACTGCAAGCGTTGACCGAAGTATAGGAAAACCAGTCATCTGAGGCCAATGCGGTTTATTCCCAACTTACGCCATGCCAAGCCTATGCTGTTTGGTCCAGCTAGCGCTTCATCCAACTTTAAATTTTGGGTTTCAATTCGTAGCCGATGTCGTAAGACTTCGGAGGAAGCGCAGAAGACATCGCCTTTCGAGCTGCGTCCGAATTCTAACAAGAGCCGGAAGCGTTAGCGACGAGTTAGCAACGAATGCAAGCATCGCAATCGCCAATGACTTGTGACGAAAACGCGATTCAAGCAGTCCTTCGCTTACGCTTCAGGCTCTTGCGGTTACATGCGCTTTCAGCCCGCCCAATCCCTATTTATCTGTGTGACGAAGCACTAAGTTCCAAACCGTCGACGATAATCCAACGGCGTTATTCCGGTGGAAGCTTTGAATTGCCGCGTAAAATGGCTTTGGTCGTAGAATCCGCAGTGGACGGCGATACTTGTCAACGACTGACTGCTGGTTTCCAGAAGGTGGCAAGCAACACCGACGCGGACTTCGCGGATGTAATGGACCGGAGTGATACCGAAGAGCCGCCCGAACTCTCTCTGAAGTTGACTGACCGACAGATCGACTAGATTGGCGAGCTCCGCGACTTCGATCGGTTGACCAAAACGAGCCGTAACGAACTCGACGACTTTCAATAGTCTAGCATAGCCGGTCGGCGCAGCGCCAGCGTGCTCGTACGGTCGCTTGACGCCAGCGATGCCTACGACATGACCTTCGCGATCAAAAAGCGGAATCTTGTTGCACAGATACCAACGCGGCACTCCAGCCGCACCGGGAACCAGCCAAACCTGGTTGGTCAACGGCTTCGCGACTTCGATCACGCGTCGATCTTCCTCGACGTATTGTGATGCAACGGCTGGCGGAAAAAAATCAAAGTCGTTCTTGCCAATCACAGCCGACTGATCGGTGGCCCCCATGACCTGACACGCGACGCGATTGACTCGCATGTAACGGCCCTCGAGATCTTTGACGTACATGTAGACATCGGGCAGGAATTCAAACAGATCCAGCAACGAGATCGGTTTGGCCAGAGATGCGAAAAACTCATCCTGGCTCTCAATCGGTTTTCCAATAGCCGTTCGCATGCGGTTATTATACAACTTAGTCAATCGAAGTCACAAGCTGTGATTTGTTATGATTTCCAAACTTGTAACCTCCTAGACAGGCTTGCAGGAGTCGGAAGATAATGTTTGACAGAGCTCTAGTTCGATTGTCCTAATTTGCCCCCTTCGGCCTCGTGCCGAAGG
>JANPLJ010001240.1:0-4764 GCA_031426475.1 Pirellulaceae bacterium
CGACGCGGAAGACGAGCGTTCGGCGGTTCAAACAGTATTTGCTGCTTTTGCTGAGGGTCCTTGCCGTCGCAGCCTTGGTCTTTGCCCTTTCGCGTCCGATGTTGCCTGGAAATTGGTTTGGAAGCCAAAGTCGTCGGGAGATCATTTTTGTCATCGATAATTCAATGTCGATGATGCGTTCCATCGACGGGGTTGCCTTGTTCGACCAGGCAATTCAACGAGCGATCGAAACATTGGACGATACCAACCCCGGCGATGCAATTCGAGTCCTCGTGACATCGCCTTATCCGGTCTGGGCGATGACAGGAGCGTTACGTATCGATGCAAATTCACGTCCTTCCATCGAGTCGCATCTGCGAGGTCTTAAACCAACGCTGGGACGTAGCGATTTGCTTGCAGCGTTGTTGACCGCCGTCCAGACAGATCTTGATCCAACGCAGAAGAATCGACGTATCGTTTTAATTTCCGATGGTCAAGCTTCCGACTGGCATTTGGGCGACGATGCCGGTTGGAAACAGTTTCGCGAAGTTCTGACTACAACCAAAACACCTACGCAATTGGATTTGATCGAACTGGATTGCGACGAACTTCATTCGACCAATGTTGCGGTAAACAGCGTGAAAACAAATCGTTCTGTCGTTGGACTGAATCAGGCGTTTTCATTGACTGCCCAGCTACAGAATCATGGCGAAAAACCATCACCTCCCTGTCACGCAACTTGGATCGGTCCTGGCGACGTGCGTCAGGAAGTTCACGTGCCAAGCTTGGAACCTGGGCAAAGTCACGATCTTGTTTGGAAACATTCGGTCTCGACGACTGGAGCCTGTGCGCTCACTTGTGAGATCGTCGTCGAAGACGAACTCGCTTTGGATAATCGTTCGACGTGTGTCGTGGATGTAGTCGATCGCGTGCCAATCATCATGATTGAGAGTTCCCCTGAACTTGCGGAGATTCAACGCGATGCATTTTTCGCTCAAGCAGCACTTGGTTGGGTAGATGGTGAACCGCTCGAAGAACCGGGCGTCTTCGTGCCGACGTTGGTTTCGCCAGAACGACTAGAAAGTCTCGATCTAGCTACCTCAAGAGCAATTGTGATTCCAAACCTTGCAGAACTGAGCGAAGCCTCGATTGCCAAGATTCAGGAGTTTGTCTTCGAAGGGGGGGGCTTGTGGGTAGGTTTGGGGCCTCGGACCGATATCGAGGCGTTCAATCAATATTGTTTTGCAGACGGAAACGGGCTTGCGCCATTGGCGATCGATCGAATTGTCGACGAAGTGACTTCAGACAAACGGAAAACAACAATCAATCCCTTTGTCAAAGAACATCCAGCTACTCAAGAGTTAGCTAACAATCAACAACTTGACACGGGCGACGTGACGGTGACTCGTCGTTTCCGTTTTGTGGAGCCGCCGCAAGGCCAGGAAGCATCCGTACTCTTGGGCTTAACGAATGGCGAACCATTGGCCGTCGAGAAGTATCATGGACGTGGGCGAGTGATTGTTCAATCGATTCCACTTCGGCTTCAGTGGAGTGAACTTGCCAAGTCACAAGCGTTCGTTGTGATGGTACAAGATTGGCTGGCATACTTAACGCAACCACGCTCGACACGGCATAACCTGTCGCCAGGCGATCCGATCTCGATTCAATTTTCGGATACATCCACTCGCGAGGCCACGTTGCGGACTCCGCATGGCGACGTAATCGAATTAACCGCCGATTCGCTGGGCGACGGCTTGGTTTTTCGTTCGAGCCGCACGATTTTACCTGGTGACTATTTTCTAGAATTGGGGCTATCGGGCGATGCCGTTCCTTTTCATGTGAAACGCGATCCGTTGGAATCCAATTTGTCGCGTCTGTCGAAACAGGACCACGTTATGCTAGCGAATATCGCCGGATTGAGTGGCAAGTCCATCGGCGCGACCGTGAGCGGGTCGAATCAAAGCGATCCTCTTTGGCCCATGTTGTTTTCGTTCCTGATCGGTGCGATGGTAGCTGAATTGTTCTTGTCAGGAATGATTTCTAGGCAGCGTTTCGGAGCAGATCCAATCTCGGAGACGACGGAACATTTGTCCGAAACGTCGTTTAGTAGACCGACCCTTGTTTCAGCTTCGTTGTCGAGAGCGAGTCGGACAGAAAGGGATAAGGTCGGCGTTTAATGGAACCTATCGTCAAACAGGTCGACTTTTTCTCGCTAGAAGGGCCACTGAGTGCAGCCGTTTCAGTATTGATCGGTTTGATCATCGTTGCCATTTACGCTTGGATGCTTTATCGCGAATCTGGTGTCTTGGGGCGTGGCAACTCTATCTTGTTCATGCTGCTTCGTACTATCGCGTTGGCCGCCGTTATCTGGATGTTGCTAGCGCCGCTAAAAGTCAAGATTACAACCTCGACGACAAAGCGCGTTGTTGCCTTCATGACAGATGTCAGCGGAAGCATGCAAACGGTGGACCCATTAGGATCGTCGGATGAAGTTCGATGGTCGGTTGTCGGTCAGAAGGGTGAATCTAAATCTTCGACTCAAACTGTGGATAAGGCTGCTGCGGCTTTCGGTGTTGTCCAACAGTATTTAATATCGGCGACGGACGCACTTCGCCAGCATCTACCCGAAGGCCGAGTGATCGAAGTACTCACACTAGCAAACGTAGCTATTGAGCGAACCCGATCGCACTTGCGCGAGTTTGAATCGATGAGCCAAGAAGCGACCGTCGCAGGTAAATCGATTGCACTTTCAAATCGACTACTCAAGATGTTGGAGGGGGCAGAGTTTCAGGAGTTCACGCAGCTCTGTACGGCTTTGGAAAAGGGGCGTATTCCGACACAGAAGGGTTGGCGTGAGAGTTTACCTGATTTAGAACATCGCGTTGCTGGAATTCGCCGATCGTTTCAGGAGCTAGCACGAATCGCAGAAGCTGAAGAACGAGCTGTGCTGTCCCGCGATGAACCTGAGCAACTCAACGCAGTTCGAAGCTCGACGCGTTCCGAACGCGTACGAAATCTCGTTCAGGGTTTACAGGAAACAAAGTTTTCTTCCGTTCAAGAGATAGCGGATATACAGCAAATCACGTTTGATCAATCGGTCCTCAAGCAGGTTCCCACCAATAATTCGACAGGCCCAGCGCCGAATGTACTCCAGGGTGTTGGCACCAGTATCTCCAGCGTCCTGGAATACGCACAGGAGATGGCTCGGGAACAACCGTTGGCGGCCGTCTTTGTTTTGTCGGATGTTGCACACAATGATACAACTGCGAAGAACCCTCGCGAAATTGCCTCGACATTGCAAGGTACGCCGATCTACGTCGTACCGATTGGGAATGCCGAACATGTTCGTGATGTCGTTTTGCAATCCGTGTATGCCCCCGAAGTTGCAATGCGAAACGACGAGATCGTGATCGAAGCAACGATTCAGGCTCACGATTGCGACGGTGAAGTCTGCCTCGTTCAGTTGATGCAGAATGGAGAAAAAATCGATCAACGTGAAGTGATGCTCGATTCAGGTTTTGCGACGCGAACTGTCCGCTTCGAGCAACCAATGCCATCGATAGGACTGCAGAAGTTCCAAATGAGGATCGCTCCAATCGATGGTGAACTGACAGAGGAAAACAACCAAAGCGAATTCGAAGTCAACGTCACACGACGAGATATCAAGATTCTTATTGCCGACGAAATGCCTCGGTGGGAGTATCGATATCTTACCCAACTTTTTCGCCGCGATCCAAAGGTTCAGTGCGATGAGCTCCTTTTCCATCCTCGCATGATCGCCACGGGTAGTCGAGAAGCTACCATGACGCTCCCGATCACCGTCGACGACTGGGACCAATACGATGTTGTTATCCTAGGTGATCTTCCAACGGACCATTTTCCCGTTGCCGCTCAGCAATCTTTGACCGAGTACCTCAAGCATCGAGGCGGGACGCTGGTGATGATTGCAGGCCAAGATTCCATGCCACAAGCGTATTCGAATCTTCCTTTGTATGAGATTCTTCCAGTGCTGCCGTTGGATCGAGCGGCCGATTCAGCAGGGAGCTTTTCGTTTCGTGTGACTTCAGAAGGGCAAAATCATCATGCGTTGACGATTGGGGAAACCGAGGAAGCGACGAGGAGTGCATGGGATTTTGTGAATCAGTTTTCGCCACTCTATTCCCTATCACGATGGAGGCAACCTCGTCCGACCGCTCATTCCCTGATCGCTGCGATTCCGCGGGATGCGACGGATGAAGAAGTTGCGATGAAGAACAGTACTTTTCTTTGCTGGCAGAGTGTCGGAAGAGGACGCGTTGTATATTTGTCGGGACCAGATACCTATCGACTCCGATTCCTTCGCGGAGATCGACTTCACTTTCGCTTCTGGGGGCAGTTGCTGCGTTGGGCCATCGCGGCGGACCTCTCCGCAGGGTCCAAGTTTGTGCGACTTCGCACCGACAAGACTCGATATAAGACCAGCGAGAGCGTACACGTGACCGTCCAGTTAATCGACGCGGAAGGGGCGCCTGTCGTTGCGAAATCATTGGAGGTACGAATCACTCAGGCAGGCGAAGAACACGTTGCTCCATTGATCGCAGATGAGAGACTTCCGGGAGAATATCGAGCCGAAGTTCGATCGCTTCCACCGGGAACGTACCGCGTGGAGCCGATCGGAGCCGAGATCAGTCGGCTGCAACAGGGCGATGAAGAAGATAAAGCGTCGACCGCCTTCACCATCCAAGAGGATACGCCTCGCGAGATGGCCGACACGCGATGCGATCGAGGACTCGCTCAGCAAATTGC
>JANPLJ010001241.1:0-9532 GCA_031426475.1 Pirellulaceae bacterium
TGAGACGACAACCATCAGCGCCGGATATTTCGAGACGCAGTAAAGCAACCTGGCGTCGATCGTCGAATAACGCCACACGACATTTGGCGAGCCGAGCAACGCATTTACATCTATCAGGAATCCCCTTGAGACGCCTACAAACCATTTAGGGCACAACTCCTTAGAATGGACGCAGCTCTACATTTTCGTAGATGAGACGCAAATTATCGTATCTCGCAGCGCAGTTGACCAGCTATTTGGGGTAGCCTAAAACTTTCTTCTCGGGCGCCTGCGCCCGAGAATCAATAGTTACCCGACGGAATCAATCCCTCAGCGACACTCACCTTGCCTGACAACGAATACCTGACGCCCAAACACGCTCTCGCGTATCTCGCTATGGCTGACGCCATTCCACACCGCACAGAAGGGGAGGCGGTTCTCCTCTCGTTTGTTCCGAGCAAAGCCCAACGCATACTTGATCTCGGAACCGGTGACGGGCGACTACTCGCACTGCTATACTCTCACTGCCCCGAAGCAAAGTTGATCGGTCTCGACTTTTCCCCAACCATGATTGCCGCTGCATCCGCACGCTTCGGCACTGATCCTCGCGTCGAAATTCGACACCACAATTTGGATACCCCGCTGCCTGATGATCGATTTGATGTCGTCGTTTCAAGTTTTGCGATTCATCATTGCCCGGATTCTCGCAAGCGGTCCCTATACTCCGAGATCTATGCTCTACTTGAACCCGGTGGCGTATTCTGCAATCTTGAACACGTTTCATCACCCACTGATGCTCTACACACGAAGTTCCTGAATGGCATGGGAGCATCTTCTGTCGACGAAGACCCGTCTAATATCCTCCTGGATGTCCAAACTCAACTTAAATGGCTATCCGAAATCGGATATGAAGATGTTGACTGTTACTGGAAATAGCTTGAGCTCGCTCTGTTTGGTGGTGTGCGGGGCGAACGAATCGTCGGGTAACAAAAAACTGCACCCGATTGCCGATCGGGCCTTTTCTGAAATTAAAATCACTTGGCGGTGGCCCGGTTACCGCCGTCGTTCGGTCACAAAGCACATGGAGCAGTTTCAGAACGCGTTTGCAGGGCAAACGCTGTGTCTTCGAGGGGATGATCGTCTTGAAGACATTCCTGCACACACGCGTTCATTGATCCTGCCCTGCAGTTTGTCACAACATCCCGGACTTTCGTGCGCGAGTGCTCGTTTTAACCTACTCACTGTAGAGTTGCAATTATGATTGATCGATCATGATTGCTACTCCTCGAATTCAACGTAAATACGATTACCGACTGCAAGTCAAAATCAGGCGTCTCACCGAAGATGGCACAGAGCCTGGCTCGCCATTCCGACATCAATCTCACCAAGAACGTCGACACGGACGTGGTGTTGGAGGACCAAGCCATCACAGTTGAGTTACTGCCGCAGTTTCCCACTACAACTTCTGCACTAACCCTAGTTCCGCCCCTCTTCAATCGCCTCAAGCTGAGTCAATGAGCTTGGCGGAAGGTTGACCGGAAAAATGTTTCGGCATAAACGCTGATTGTTGTCGAATCTTCACTCAATTGAAGCGATTCCGGAAGAAGGCTAGCATTTGCTGTAGACTTAAGGTATTCAACTCTTTCAGCATCACAAAGACAAAAATCAAAATTGTGAAAATGGCGAAGATAGTTTAGATTGTTAGGCTTCCGAAAATCGTGGTGTTTATTCAAGGAGGAATAAGATGCAAACTCTGAACTGGCGTTTTATACATCGCAAGAATTGATCAGAGAGTTAATCAGCCGACAAACGTTTTGTGGCGTCGTGGTTCACTCTGCTGAAGAGCAAAAACATTCTAAATGGAGCGCGGAGCGGATTTTCAAAGTCCATTTCAATCACAATTTAGACACATCTCGCGCGAACCGCTTGCTATCCAGCGTGGCAAAATACATGGATGTAGAATAAATCCTCACGTTCCATTCGCATCCACGGGGAATCGCACAGGCGATCCCCCGTTATTGCTAGCTATCGATTTAGGGTTGTGGCCGGTCTCTTCGAACATCAGCATTCCTGTGCTTTTCAATTTTGATCTCCTCTCGCCGGTGCATCTGTTTCCACGCGTTTGGTATCGTGGACCGTGCGTTTTCCGACTGAGACTTCTTCCTTGACCACTACTTCTTTTTCGATTTGAACCTCTTCTTCGCTTATAGGAATACGAATCTCCTTGCGTCCCTCTTGAAAATCAGCTGCCGACCCAGTTTTGATTTCTGCGGGATGACGTTCGATTACTATTTCTTCGCGAGAAACTGGAACATCAATCGTTTTGTGTTTGGTATGTACTTCCTTGCGGATCTCAACCTCACCCGTTTGTACGGGCGTTTTCTTCACGTGGATTTTTTCCTCGTGTGCTCGGATTGTATCACTATCGTTCAATTTGGTTGCTCTGCTACCATCCGAAGTTCCACGGCTGTCAGAATTCTGAGATTGCAACGAGTCTTGTCTGGTCCCCGTTGTACTTGCTGCATCGCGATTAGACATGTCATAACCGCCGAAACGGTCTAAGATTCTAATTGCTTCATTAGTGCGAGGCCCCGCATCGATTGTAAGAATGAGATTACCTGATTGCATTTCAGATGCAAAAAAGTCTGCTTCTTCTTTCGAAACTCCCATGCCAATAAGTGCACCTGTTAGGCCTGCGGCTGCCGCACCTGCGGCCGCACTTGAAAGTAAAATCGCAAGGGTACCGCCAGCGATTGCAGGCCCGATACCGGGTAACACTCCAGCTAAAATACCTAGGCCCCACAAGGCGCCAACTCCAGCACCGGCCGCTACTCCGCTAAGGGCTCCTTCACCGGCGTAGCTGTTATCAACAGCTTCCTCATTGCTGCTATCGGACGCACGTGAATGAACCGCATCACGATTGGACGTTGCGATGCCAATCTGCTCATCAGTAAGACCGGCTTCTTTCAAAGAGCGCACCGCGTCGCGCGCTGCCTGATGATCCTTGAACACGCGAATAACAGTCTTGCTGGTTTGCATTGCCATGATTATCGAAACCTTTCTGGGATAGAAAAAACTTGGAACATGCACGGTTTCAATTATGCAAGTTCTGTGCCACCCACCAACCAATGGCACAGAGTCTTTCTTGCCATTCCAACATCAATCTCACCATGAACGTCTACACGGACGTGGTGCTAGAAGACCAGGCCGTTGCGGTTGAATTACTGCCAGAACTTCCGGCCTTACTACCATTACCAGCATCAACCCCAGGTTCCGGCATCTTTCATCACCTTGCCAGGATTGGAAGCCGGGCGGCAAGCAAGGATGCCAAGAAGAGTCAGTCAATGTGAACCGCGTCTAGCCGCCTGGCGCATGCGAGAAATTGCCATTTCAGTCCGAGGCGGCCTAGAGCCATGGTGCTAACTCGCGTTCTTTACCGAGGCGATGGACTTACTTCGCAGCGAACGCATCTTCAAAAAGAAAACACCGATCGAGATATCGCTTGCCGGTAAAGATCGTCGCGCACAAGGCGAAAAAAACAGCGGCAAGGTCATTTCGATCAAGCTCTACATTCGACAAACATCCTACAGCGGCGAGACGGTTAATTTCCTGGACAAGCCGATTGCGGACCCTTACCAGCCAGCATCGGTCGTGCGAGCGTGGCCGAAGAGCGAGTGATTGAGAACGGGGGACTTCAACGGGTCAGCACTCGGCTGTGTCACGAATCGCCCAGTAAAAAATCAAAGGGGTCAGCTTTTCAGTTTTCATCTGATGTCAAACCGTTATCATTGAGTACGAACCCCTTTTCATTGTTTACGGAGCTCATTGGATGTTATTCGCAATTCTTCGCGCGGTGAACTGTTGGTCGATTACCGTAGTTTTTTTGTCCTCCGCCTATGCGTTCGAATCGTTTCCATCGCATGCTCCAACGCGGCCGTTGCCGTATGCTTCGTCGCGTCCAATGAGCGACGGTCCTAGGAAATTCGTTGATGCGAAGCTTGGCGAAGATACAAACCCCGGTACGCAAGAAAAACCGTGGCGCACACTCACCTTCGCCATCACCAAGTTGCAACCGGGCGATACGTTGTATTTGCGAGGTGGCACGTATCATGAACATGTCGTAGCGCACCTCGTCGGCACATTCGACAAGCCAATCACGATCCGCGTTTTCCCGAACGAGTTGGCGACCGTCGATGGGGGCGTTTCTGAGTTTCTGAACCAACCCGCCACGGCCTGGGAACCGTACCCAGAGGGCGCGCCCGGCGAGTTCCGTTCGACAAAGACTTACCCCGGCATCGAAACCAAGAGTGGCGACCTGCAAGTGAGCTTGCTCGGAAACTTTGCCGATTCTCTTCTGCCCTTGCACGGCTACTGGCATCATCCCGACCTGCAAAGCGACAACCCATACTGGACGCTTGGCGGCGGCGAGAAGGTGAAGCCTGACGCGCATGTGTATTGCGGGCCTGGGTTGTGGTACGACCGCGAGACGGAGCGCATTCACTGCCGATTAACGCATATCAAACTGCCGAGCCTGGGTGCGAACAATTACACAGGCGAGACCGATCCTCGCAAAGTGCCGCTCGTCATTGCTGGTTGGGGAAATGGGGCGGTTTTGAAGTTAGACGGTTGCCGCCACGTTCGGCTGCAGGATATGGCGTTGCGTGGGGCTCGGCAGCATACGCTCGATGTGCGGGGCGGTTCGCATTTGGAACTCGAAGGGTTGACGCTCTATGGGGGCCAATCATGCCTGATGGCCGAGGAAGTAAACGGCCTTCGAATGTCAAACACGGCCTGCCGTGGTCTCGCGGCGCCGTGGACCTTTCGCGGCAGTCTCAAGTATCGATCGATCGAATCGCGACTCGTTCGCACCGGCGGCTGGGATCCGAGCGGCGCCGATGGCCGCAACTACGAGTTCGCCTACTGTGAATTCACCGATAGCGTCGACGGCGTCTTCATCGGCAACATCCACTCCGTCTACTTTCATCACAACTTGGTAGAGAATGTGAGCGACGACGCGATCTTCGTCACCTCGCCCACGGGTTATGATGGCGTCACGCCCGGCGGCGAGCATCATTTTTATCAAAATCGCTTCGCCCGAAATCTCACCTGCTTTGCGTTCGGAGTCGGGCACGGTCGACAAAAAATGTTGGACGACAAGACGCAGATGGGCTCGGGCTTGTGGATCACGCGAAACATCTTCGACCTGCGTGGGCCGGTGATGTATCGCTGGCCGAGCGGCCCCGACGACGTGCAAGAACTCGACTCATACGGTCGTTTCGGTGGCGACCATGGTAGTCCAGCTTGGGAGCCGATGTGGATCTACCACAACACGCTGCTCACCGGCGAGCCAACGCGGGCCGAATATGCGCAGCCCGGTATCGGTTCGGCGATGGGCAAGGGAACGACGCGCCGCGTCTTCAACAACATTTTTTTCCAAACGTTTGGGAGGGTGAAGGACGCACTGCCTCCGACGACGACCGACTTTATCGCCGATGGCAACTTGTTTTGGAGCGCGACCGATGGTTCATCGACTCTTGCCGCGAGCAACGATTTCCAATGGTGCCGCAAGTTTCGCCAGTCGCCTGAGTTTGAAAAGAGTAAGGTTCGCTATCCCCCCGGTTGGACGACGCACGATAAGTTCGCAGATCCAAAATTCGTTGCGTACGATTCCATGTGGCCGCGTCCGGTCGATCTGCGTCTGTCGGACACGAGCCCAGCCGTGGAAGCCGGGGTCCACATGCCGAACGACTGGTTCGACCCGCTTCGCTCGACCGATGACAACCTACCCAACGCACGACGTCCCGACATCGGCGCGTTGCCCAAAGGGGCCGCAGCGTGGCGACTGGGCTGTTACGGACGGCTCGATGCGAACGGCAACGATTCGCATGATGCGCTGCCCATTTCTTTTGCGTGGCATTCCAGTTCGGCTGGTGACGCGGACGCTGCGTCGATTGCCGCCAAGTCTGCGGTCATCGTCTGCGGTTACCCAGCGTTTGATGCACCGCTCGTCGAGTACGCCCTTCGCAAGGCTGGTGCGAAAGTCGAAGTGCTCGACAAACAGTGGCTTGAGCCGAAAGAATACTCGCGCTACAGCACGGTCGTCGTCGATGGCAGTCTCGCCCGAGCCAAGATGATCGTCGATCGCTACTCTAACGATGATCTGCGGCACGTGCTGAAGTTCATCGAAGACGGCGGGACGCTGTGGCTTTGCCGTGAGCGAATCGATCTGTTCGTCGACCCAGCCGGAAAAAAATGGTTGGCGACATTGGGAATCAGCCGAGCTCCAAAGCTGTCGGACAATTATCAGCTCGCGCAACCCGCGCATCGGTGGGTGTCGCATCTCACCGGCAGCGGCGTGCTGCCGTGGCTGGCGAAAAGCTCGTCGCCGCTGCTCGTCAAACCAGGTCAGGTAATACTCGGCACAAAGACCGGCATGGCTGCGCTGGCCGAAGTGCCAATCGGCCGCGGAAATCTTATCTACCTGGCTTGGTCTCCCGCAATGAGCCTTCCGAACGGCCGAGCTAAGATCACCATGGAAGAGGAAGTGAGTTTCAGCGAACAAATGCAAATCGTGATGAGCATTGCGGCGAGTTTATATCCAACAGCGGAGAAATAGACCATTGGTTCCCCACGAATATCGTATGAAACAGAGTATACTTGCGGCCAGTGCTTCCCCACCCATGGTTTCTTGGTCAACGTGTCGGTTGCGGTTGAATCACGAAATCGGAATATCACTTAATCTTTGCTGCCGGGTTGTTCGCCGCGGTCATCCAACCGGATACCAGCTCCTCACGTTCTCGCATTTGATTTCGCGGATAAAAGTTCGTTGCTTTCTTCTGCAAGCAACGCCGCGATTGTCCGTCTTGCAAAGTTCGAATCGACCTTCGCAACAATTCGCTTGAGGCATCGAAAGACAAAGTGAAGCGGCAATCGAAAAACGAGCTTGGTGATGATGTTTAAACTGGCTAATGCAGCATCAAAACGCTGGCGTCGCTTAGACGGCCACGAGCATATCATCTCCCTACTCGAAGGAAAGAAATTCTTCAACGGAATCCAGCAGGTCGCCGCCTAATCGAAAGGTCCTAAATACAACAATTGACGATATCTCGAGATAAACTGCGGGGCACCTCTGCGGTCAGCGATGTTAGTCCGATTCTGAGAGTCCCGGTACTTTGGTTCGTGTTGGTTCGGTGACGCTATTGTCATGGCTGAGGATTCGGCCTGGTCCGACAAAGTAGGAATGGAAATTGGCGACTACCAGGTTGAACGAGCGCATGGCCTTGTCTTCAACGTGCACGTCACGAACTTCGGCAGCTTCGCTCAGTCCGTGCAAACGCATCCCGGGTTTGAGTTCCCGGGCGCGGGTCCAGCCTTGGCCACTTACCCAAAACGGATGGCCACCGCTTGCCCGAAGTGTCTCCTCACCGACCTGGATGCGAATGAGATTTTCCGGCTCGCGGAAAGTGGTCCGGAGTACCGGTTGGAGCGACACCTCACCCGTATCCGGGTGTTGGGCAAGTACCAGGTCGCCGATCCGAACGCGCTCGACCGCTACTGGGCCACACTGAGTGAGAATCGGTGTACCGCCCGCCAAACAATCCTTTTTATGACGTTCCCTGTAAGAGGATCTGTCGGCGGGTAATGCACGTGGCGGAGGCGGGAGTGCCACAACACTGGCGCTGCGGAATGCGTAACTGGTGTTGATCGGCTTGCCGCTGGCCGAGTAAACTTCGTTACGGTCATCCCACCATTGCCACCAATCCTGCGGCGAGTCGAAGGCAACCTCACCGGTTACATTCGACAGCAGTTTCATCACCCGCTCATTATGCGAATTGATTTGAATATTTTCCCGCTGGCGACGGCTTTCTAATTCTCTTCCAGTTTCGTTCCCTGATTGGCCCGCCATGCCAGCCGCCAATGAAAGCGTACCATTGAGAAAATAAGCCTGGTCGAGCACGCGGAGTGTTTGTTGGTCTGGGGCATCCGCGACCATAGTGAAGCGATAGAGAAGTTGGTTGCGTCCATCCGTCGCAACATCACGCCAACCAATCCAGGGGCCACGCAACTCGGCCATTAGCGCCGGTAGGTACGAATTCTCATCACGCTCTTTCAGAATACGGCTGGCAGCCTGTTGGACCACTTTTGATTCCGATGCCAGAGCATGTCGAGCCAGTGAGAGTGAAGCTTCAGGATCGGTCATCTCGGCCAGCGCACCGATGACAGCGAGCGCTGCCGAGCTGCTTTTCGATGAGACGATGGCTTCCCAAGCAGGAATGGCAGTCAGATCTGCGTACCTTGCGAGCCGCTTGGTCGCTTCGGCGATCGTGAGTTTCTGGTTCTCGATATCTTTGGCAATTTCTTTCAGCTCGGGTGTCAGGCGACGAAGCACATCTGCGACGCGCATCGCATTCGTTCGCTCAGCAACGACGTCTTGTCGCTTGATCCAACGCCCCTGATATCTCTCGAACCCCAGATGTTTCCGAGCTTCAACGTTGTTGGGGTCCAGCTCCAGAATGGCCGACCAGTGCGCGGTACTTTGCTCTTTGAGATTGTTGCGAATGCAGTAAATGGCGAGCTTGTGTTGGCTGTCGACGGTCGGCTCTGATTTATCACGTTGCTCGCGATAACGCTCCAAAGCCCGAGATGTTTTCCAGTCCTTTGCAAGCGCTTCATAGTTCCTCCAACCCTTGGCCGTACGAACTTCTCCTTGCTGCCAACGGACAAGCGGCTCATTGGCTGCCGCTGCGCTTGCCTCATTCAACAGGGACTGCCGCTCCTCCAAATTACCAGAACTCTCAGCCTGTAGCGCCTTTCGAGCAAGTTGGCGGGCTTTCTCGGAGTCCTGTGTGGGCGTAGCCCCGAGAGCGGTGAGTGAACAGACGATGATCGACGCGATGGAGAGATATCTAAAAAGCATCTTCATTTCCCTTCAAGAGGATGGCCGACAGTATCATCATCTCTTTATAATGGATGCCCGAATTGACCTTCACCCCGACAAATGTATCAAAGAAATTTCTAAAATAGTATCATTTTTCTTAGCAATTGGTGTCGGGAGAATGGCTCACTTGGGCATCTAGCAGTAATAACGTACTTCTTGCGCGGAAGGCCAGACGATGAAAAGGTTACGGAATCGATTTTCTTTCCAACCACTGATTGTTTGCTGGTTTTGCCTGGTCGCTACGATGGCTTACGCCCAAATCGCTTCGGCCCCGACGGCAGAAAAAGCCAAGAAGGTCGGCTCGATCATCGATCAGACAGGCGTGTCGCTTGGTAGCTGCTTTTACATTGATCAGCGAGGCTATGTGGCGACGGCCTTTAGCAATGTAGAACGTACCTCCAAGTTGATAGTCGCATTCAACGACGGAAACCGATTTGCAGTAACCGGTTTCGTTGCCGCTTGCCGTGGGAAAGACACTGCAGATTGTCACAGCATTCCGGACTTTCGTGCGCGAGTACTCGTTTTACACTTCCTCCCGTGATCTTGCAATTATGATTGTCGGATCATGATTTCCCCAACCCGGATCCAACGAAGATGCGATCACCGACTTCAAGC
>JANPLJ010001242.1:0-4673 GCA_031426475.1 Pirellulaceae bacterium
TAGAGTGAAACTAAGACTTCTTCCAGAGGCAGAACGGGATCTCGAGATGGGTGCCGATTTTTACGACTCTCAACGTGAAATTCTTGGTATCTATTTCAATGACTGCTTGGCTTCGGACATCGAGTCCCTGAAACTGTACGGAGGAATTCATGAGGAGTATCGTGGATTCCTTCGATCGTTTTCAAAACGCTTTCCATTTGCGATTTACGACAAACTTGTCAATGAATGTATCGATATTTACGCCGTACTTGATTGCCGACAAGACCCCGCGACGATTGAAACAATACTGAATTCGCCACGAACAAATCGGTCCACCGAAGCCCTCGACGGTGGTTTTTGAAATGGAATGGTCTTTTGGCGGGGGCGTCGGTGACCTTCGGCGTTCGCTGCTTGAGTAAACCTATGCCCATTTCAAAAACCGTGGCACGACTCCGGGAGCTTGCTCTTGCATTACCACGCCCGGAATGTGATTGGGAAGATCGGCCACGATTCGAGCCCCCAGCAACACCGCAGGCCATTGCTCAACTGGAATGTGCCGCCGGCTTCGTCCTTCCCGATGAATTGCGAGAGTTTCTCGAACAGACCGAATCTATAATTGCCATGTCTGTTCACAATGGATATTGGCTTGGCGGAACCAAATGGATGCTAGAGACAGATGGCGTGCCACAAGTCGCGAACGGGGAGACAGCGATACCTGTTGCCTGTGATGGTGGAGGAAACGTATTCTTGATTACCTGCAACGGAACAATTTGTAGGTGGAACCACGAGACCGGCGAAGTCAAACCTGTCGCGGCATCGTTTGGCGTTTTCGCTGAACGTGTTGCTGAGGATTGGGCCGCATATATCGATGGCCAGCCGGATTGGCGTTTTTTGGTATAATGAACACCAGCGAACAAAGCGTTCCACGGAAGTCCGCCACACAAATCCATTTCAATATCAAGTTCACTTTGGCGGACATCCGTGAACTTGGTCGTTATGCGGACAACTAACATGCGGAGTCTCTCTGTCGGCGTAGGAGTATTACTCGCCCTTACTATCGGTTGCTCCATCGCTCTCAAGTCTATACGCCCAGACCTGTTCCCGATCAAATGGG
Source organism: Pirellulaceae bacterium (assembly GCA_031426475.1). Classification (GTDB taxonomy): domain Bacteria; phylum Planctomycetota; class Planctomycetia; order Pirellulales; family Pirellulaceae; genus JAIYDQ01. Next base: position 1,094 of record JANPLJ010001242.1, read on the forward strand.
CGGTCCCCGCGACTTTTACATTTTTCGCACAATTTGGACTACTCGGCCTGTCTCTGACTCGAAAGGGCAAGCAAGTCGGCGAGGAGCAGCTATCGTCGGTATTCGAGAAACCTATGCTCACGAAGAGTACGTTGCAGAATCTATTGAGTGATCTCGTATGTTTCGGCATTTTCCTTTTGCTTGGCGTGATCGCCGGGACGATTTCGGGAGGCGTATGGTGGACGTTTGGAGGACATACAATTCGAACAATATCAGAGGCACCACCGGGTGCACCCAAGTTGCCAACAGCGTCTTCACTTACTACATCATCCACTACGGCAACTGCGTGATCCGTGCCGTTCGTCCTTGTAAATAAATGCCAAATCCATCCGCATACATTGAGACGACTGTCGTTGGTCACCTAACCGGCCGAATCTTTGACGACCCGATCATTGCGGGAAGGCAGAAGGTAACTGGGCTTTGGTGGCCAATTGCTGTCAGAGAATACGAACTATTTGTCTCGTCCGTGGTCGCCGACGAGTGTTCCGCAGGTAATGCCGATGCGGCGCAGGAGCGAATGGAAATCGTCAATTCTCTAACGTTTTTGGCGATTTCGCCAATCACAGACCAACTCGCTGCTGACCTTATTGCGAAACACGCCGTTCCTGCGACAGAGCCCCGTGATGCGTTGCACATTGCAATATCGGCTGTCAATGGAATAGAATACTGAGTGTCCTGGAGCTTCAAACACATCGTCAATCCGAGAACGCGAGCTGCAATTGAACGGGTTTGCGAAGACGCTGGTTATTCTCCCCCGATGATTTGTACGCCCGACGAATTGCTGGAAATTTGAAATGTCGATCGACACCATCAATGATGAAATCCGAGCTACGCGACAGAGGCTGGCCGCGCAGTTCGATAACGATTTGTCAGCCATAATCGCAGACCTTCGACGACGTCAGAAAACTGACGGGCGGATTTATATTACTCGACCACCTCGACTGATCCGACCGAACACGGACGAACAAAACGATGCACGAGATCGAACGGGAAATAGTTGAGAGACGAGCAGGGGAAGATCCTGCCTGAGTAGCTCCTAGCCAGAGGCTCAGTATCTAGGCTGGCAACGTGGGTATAAGACGTAAGCGGTAATAGCCCTACCGAAATCAAACGTTGATGTGTAGTCAAGAAATGGAACGAGGAAGAAAGCTGGATCATCTTGCTTTTGGGGACTAGCTGTCGAACCCTGAATGAGATTGAGCTCCGAAAAATTTGTTTCTATTGGACCCTGCCCAAGGTGTGTGCATGATGACCGAATAGTACCGCAGACGCCTTCCAACCAAGAAGGTGAAACGAAGCTGAGTAATGTCAGTGAAGGGAAGGCGGTCAAGCTAGCACGCGATATTCCAAACCCGCACGTTCTGACGGAACGCAACATTGCGGCGTTTACTCCGTACCTTCACGATCCAAGAACTAGTAAAAGCTAACGCGAACGGACTGCGTTGGCCTGTTCATAGATTCGATCTAGGATTAGAAACTGCGGTGCGGGGATGCTTTGCAGGGAGGAGGGGGCGGGTTCAATACTCGCAAACCGGCATGCAATTGGATAGACTTCATATTGGCATCTCCTTCTGGAAATCGTGTTTGAACAATGTCCATGTTTCCCGATTTCGTATCGAGATTACTTCCAAACAACGGCAATTTTCCGATGACCATAAACAAGAAGTCCAAGAATTCACCGCCTGATTGGAAAGCCACAACCTTCATGATGGCTTCCATCCCCTTGTTTTTGTTTGGCTTACTATGGTTGAACTTGAGTGTTAGCGAGCTGAATCTCTTTCTTCATGCCGAGAACTATCAAGAGGCTGAACTTCTAATTACCCGGTTTCACTATGAGCCACCCAAAACGGTGCGAGTCACGAGAGGCACTTACAGCAAGACCAAAACGTCGAGCAATCCGAATCAAATTGAGGGAATCATTCAGGGGTCGGAGGAGAACGTATTTACAGACGACCGTCATGTCTATATAGCCGTCGAGGACGGACCCAACAGCATCGTCTCACGCACTCCAACTCGCGATGAGGTCGAAGGAAAAGTCTTTAAGGTACTTCATTGGCCGAACCATGAACCGTTGAAACGATGGTGGCATCCACCTACGACGATGACTGGATCGATCCCAAGTGCACGCAACATGATCGTAAACGCTATTGTTTTGCTGATATCGCTCGGCGGGGGCGCAGCACTTTTCCTACACTCGCTGAGCCCTTCGAAAGCTTCGGAATCGAAGAGCCTATGGCCAGGATGGACTGGGATTGCACTGATAGGGGCGGTGATGGGATGGCCATTCTTCATGATTGTCTACTTGGTATTCGCCCCGGGGGTAAAACTCAATAAACTCGGGACGGAACGGCTTAGCGTAACTACCGTAGAATGGCTGCTTAGCTTGGTTGCGATGGGCATGGCGGCCATCGTTCCCGTGTGTGCTACGTTGTTGCTTTTTTCCGCAATCAAGATACGATTCGCGAAACGATGAATCCTTATGTTAGAATATAAGAAATCAATCCTGCCTTGCTTTTGATGTAGGCATATGGGCTGTTCGGGTCGAAATCCCTTCCTCAACGGCTAGCCTGCAACACTCCCCTGTTTGCCCCGCGTATTTTTCCCCGACATCTTTCTGAAAGCCCATCGTATGTCCCAACAGTTATCTCGTCTATCTCGTCGCCAATTCCATTTGCTCTCTGCATCGTCCGCCGCCTCGTTGGCTTTGGCTGCTAGTCAACGGGTTGGGGCGGCCGGCCCGAATTCGACGTTAGGACTGGCAGTCATCGGCCTCAACAATCGCGGAATGGATCATGTCAAGGGTTTTGCGCTGAACGGCAAGATCGAAATCCGAGCTGTCGTGGATATCGACGAGGAAGTTGGCGAGAAAAAGGCGAGCATTATTTCGGGGATTACCGGAAAGCGTCCTGTCGTGTATCGAGATATGCGGAAGGCGTTTGATTCCAAGGACATCGACATCGTGAGTTGTGCGACTCCGAACCATTGGCACGCTTTGAGCGGCGTTTGGGCCATGCAAGCAGGCAAAGATATTTATCTAGAAAAGCCGATTAGCCACAACATCCAGGAAGGGCGAACGCTGGTCGCAGCAGCCAAGAAATACGGCCGAATGCTACAAACAGGAACGCAGACCCGAAGTAGTCCAGCTTGTATCGAAGCGATGAAGTTCATTCACGATGGAAAGATTGGTGATGTAAAATTCGCACGTGGCCTTTGCTACAAACGTCGCAAATCGATTGGACCCAAAGGTGATTATCCTGTTCCAGCGAACGTCGATTTCGATCTGTGGAGTGGACCGGCAACGTTTACCACGCCAAAGGTAACCCGCGAAAAGTTTCACTATGACTGGCATTGGCAGCGCCACTATGGAAATGGAGATCTAGGCAACCAGGGACCACATCAAACCGATGTTGCGCGCTGGGGACTGGGACTCGATCGCCATCCAACCAGTGTCGTGTCGTACGGTGGGCGGCTTGGATATCAGGCCGAGCGAAATGATCCTGCCTATATTGACGGCGGCGACACTGCCAATACCGAAGTTTCC
>JANPLJ010001243.1:0-1310 GCA_031426475.1 Pirellulaceae bacterium
AAAACGCCTCGGCATGAATCCGCGGTACCATTCCTGCCAATCTCGGCGGACGACGTCGCGGACCAACTATCGTCGACCGCAAAACGCTACAAGACCCGCTCTCTACCCAAAGAATAGCGTACCCTCAATTGCGCGAAGCGAAATTCTTGGGTACTCGCAATTTCATCCGTAATGCGTAACGCCGTAGCTAAGCTCGCCAGAGCTTGGCCGAAGCTCGAACAGGGCGCCAACGTTCTGGTGAACGTAGCTACAGTCCAAACTTCAGACCGATACTTGATGGATGGACCAAGAAGATTGATCCACCAAGCGGAAAGAAAGAGGATTACTTAGGTCCCAAAACTGCCAACATCCGCTTGCCCTGCTGTTGCGGTTGCTGTTCGAGCTTCCCATATTCGGAAAGAGTCTTGATGACGTTCTCCATCACTTTTCTGCCTTCGTCGATGTGAGCCATTTCTCGCCCATGGAAGATAACCATGACTTGCACTTTGTCTTTGTGCTGCAAGAAACCGATGGCCTGTCGCACTTTGGTATCGATATCGTGTTCGCCTGTCTTCGGGCGAAGTCGAATTTCTTTCGTTTTGGTTTGGTGACTCTGTCCGCCTGCTTTTTTGCTTCTCTCGTATTTATACTTGCCGAAATCCATGATTCGACATACGGGCGGTTTCTCGTTGGGCGCGACCTCGACTAAATCGAGCCCTGCATCTCGAGCTCGATTGAGCGCTTCATCCGTCGTGATGACACCGAGTTGTTCTCCATCCTGAGCGATGACGCGAATAGGAGAAATGCGAATTTGCGAATTAACGCGAGTCTGAATCCGATCGATTGCTGAACCCTTTTCCTGAATAGTAATAAAACATTAGCTCTTTCGAAGTTAGACCGACTCCGAAATTAGCTAACCAACCCACCTTGCAATATCGTGCCAGGCGAACCTATATTCCCCAGAGTATCGGCTAGCAGCAGGCATCACGTCAACAGAGCTTTCGATTTTTTCAGTAATATCTACCCAACCTACCGCCACTTGACGGCTCGGGAAGTTGCGGCGAATATCTATGATAGTTCGGGAAAACCAGTCAAGATCGACTGCGGAACGGCGTCCAACCAGCCGATACTTCCCTGACCAAGTCCCCTCGGGCGGTTAGCTCAGTTGGTTAGAGCGCCACGTTGACATCGTGGAGGTCGCTGGTTCGAGTCCAGTATCGCCCATTACGAAAAACCCTGGAAAAACAAGGGTTTTTCTCTGGTAGCTCCACACTTGCCAAAAAGTTTTTGGCACTAAACGATTTGGTTCAGATCGTGACCTAGAGTTCAAA
>JANPLJ010001244.1:0-3074 GCA_031426475.1 Pirellulaceae bacterium
CCAGTACGGATATCGAGCGCGACTGTCTCTCGAACGTCGGTAGCCAGCGCTCGTTTCTCGGCAAGCTCTTGTTCGCTGCCGGTGAGCGATTGCAGACGCGTCTTGTCCTCGAGCAAGATTGCCATGCGTTGTTCACTGGTAATCGAGCTATCGATGAAGTAGATAGTATCAGTACTGATCGCGATCGTATGGTGCGAAATACTTTTGCCTTCATAAGTCCAAGCGTGCTGGCCTGTTTTCAAGTCGATTGCGAAGAGCCCGTCCGTCGAGTCTTCGGTCGCTTTTCCGCGCCGACGTAGCTTTGCTTCAAGTTCTTTTCGCACCGTTGCTGCGCCGAACAACAGATCATCTTGCGTCGCTACGTAGCCCCACTCGTATTGGCCGTTATCGTACTTTGCTGGCAAGCGGTGGGTTCTGAGAAGTTTGCCGGTCGCCGCATCGAGTTCGAAACACTGATCCTTGATGAAATGAAAAAGTCGTTCATCGCTTGCTGCGAGGTTAGAAGGGTTGGCATTCTGATAGACGCCCGTTCGCAAAGCTTCTGGGTTCTCGTGCTTCCAAAGAAACAGACCGTTATAAGCATCGTAGGCGGCGATCGTCGTCTCACCTTGAACAAACAAGCGACCGTTCGTTGCGAGCGGACCCACGGCACCTTCATGACGATTCACCATGTCTCCAGGCCCGGGATCACCATACCAGAGAACGCCTAGGCCGGATTTAACGCGAGTTTCCGAGATGACTCCCGTGTTGGCAGGATTTCCATACTGATGCGACCAGTCACCAGCACCAGGCAACGGACCTCGAGCGACTGTCGCCCATTTTTCATGCGTCGATACCGTCGATGGTCCTTCGATGGCAGCTTGTTCTAGCAACGTTTTGGAAGCGTCGCTATTCTCGCTTACCGTGGACGCGGTTCCAGCACGACCAAGAATGATCTTGCCCCCGAGCGGTTTCAAATGTCGCGACCATTGTTCCGGCGGTGCGGGGAGTGTTCCATTTGTGAAGAAACTATCGGAGACAATCAAATTAGCGAAGTAGTTCGAATAAGGAATCTTTGCCGGGTCAGCGTGGTGAATCACAATTCGATTGCCATAAAGGCCCGTTGGCTTTAGAGCGTTGCGAGCAGCATCGACTTTGTTTACATCGGGCTCAATCGCATAGATTTGAAGCTCGCTCCGTTTCGCCAATTCGTATGCAAGTCGACCTTGTTCGTTTCCTACGATCAAACAGAATCCACGACGAGATCCGAGCTGTTCAAGCATCTCTTCGGCTGCCTGCGCGTATCGATCGGTGAGTTCATCCTTCGGAAACGGACTTTCCGCGAGTAAACTCGGTTGAGGTACCGCTTGTGTAGGGGCTAGATCTTTCGATGCGAACGAATAGATAGCTCCGGTGCTTGTGCTTACCAGCAGATGTTGATTGGCAACGACTAACCCAGATGCTTCGCCATCGACTTTCGCTTCCCAAGTCTGATCACCTGTCTCGGCTGCGTAACTGGCAACGCGTTCTTTGCCACCGAGAAAAACAGCGTCGCCGCTAGCAGCTAGCACAGCATCCTCGTACGCAGCCTGCTGCCAAGGGATACCGATCATGGCGATCTTCTTGAGTTCGGCTTGAGCCTCGGTGATTTTCTTGCGTAATTCCACCGCTTCGTCAGGAGCTGTCGAGATCTTTCTCGACGCATCGTAGATCACCATTTCCAGTTCGTGACGGCGACGGCTGTTGACTGCGTAGGGAATTCGATCGAGTCTAGCGAGCGTTTGTCCGGTTGCGATATAGGCGAGATCTTTCTGGACGACGATCTGTTTTCCAGCGAACCATCCGAACCCAACGTCACCATCCTTTTGCTCCATGGCAAGCCAATGATGAGGGCCACTCGTATAGACTTGATCGTCCGAAAGCAACGCATGAACGCCACCGATCACGCCGCCGGCGGTTGTTCGCCACGAGTGGGTGCGTTTGAACATGAGTTCTCCTGTTTTGCGATCGAGCGCTGCTGGTAGCGATCTTCCCGAGGGAACAAACAATTGATCGTCATTGGCCAGCAGATATCCTTGCGGTGACAAATCGTTGCGTCCTGCATCGAGTACACTCAAGTTGTCTTGTCGCCAGAGGACTGTTCCATCGGCTGCGTTGACCGCACACAGATAAACATCTTCGTGTGGGAAAATCCCGGCGCCGTAATAAGCGGTTCCGTCTATCACGAGAACGCCTGTCCGCACCGGCCATCGCGAGATCATCTCACCGCGTGCTAGTAACCATTCGTCAGACGGTGCCGCTTTTTTCTTCCAGACGAGCTTTCCGTCGCTCGCCGCGAGGCAATACACAAAGCCATCATCGGCTCCGAAATAGACACGGCCTTGGTCCACAGTCGGAGCCAATCGAATCGGTCCATCTGCGGCGAACGTCCATTGCTCGGCGCCCGTTGCGAGATCCAAGCAATGCAGATGATGATCGACGGAGGAACCGAAGTAGACTCGATTGCCAACCACAATGGGATGGATCGCGTCGTCGTACTTCGTCAAGTTACCGATCAGATGATTCTCCATCATCCGCCCTTCCCCGCTCGACCAAGCCATCCGCGGTGCCGCGGCAGCTCGATAAACCCATCGAGGCTGTGCTTCAGGGTGAACGACTTCATCGGTCGAACCAAGACGAGCCGGACCATTTCGAAAGGTCGGCCAATCGGCTGCTTTCGTTTGTCCGACGATCAATACCAAAAGCCAAAACTGAGTCATCGTAATCCAGACATAGAACATATCTGTGAAAGATGCTTTGCATGTGCACAACGGATTGGTGTTGATTCCAAACATGATGATCCGAGATAGGATAGAGGAAGGAGGGAAATCGAGGAATTGCCAGTGTAACATAACTTCACGACAATTGTCGAATTCGATATGCGCGTTGAATAGACACTGAATCGCGATCGTGGTGGGCTTACCCTGGATAGTTAAAAATTCGGGGTTGCGTCGGTTTTCGTTTTGCACAGTTTTTCATCCCGAAGGGATACTAAGGCATTAGCCGGTGGTTGAGCGAAGCGACACCATGGTTGAGCGAAGCGACACCACCGGAAA
>JANPLJ010001245.1:0-4934 GCA_031426475.1 Pirellulaceae bacterium
GGCGCGATGCCAATCGACGGCGGGTTGCCGATCATTGCCAATGGTGCAGTCATCGGCGGCATCGGCCTTTCCGGCGGGACAAGCGCACAAGATGGTCAAGTGGCTCAAGCCGGATTGGTTGCGCTAGTTTGACCGTCCTATCTCAAGTTCATTGCCCGAATGGGAATTGCAATGCTTTTCAGCCTCCGGCTAACCGTCTAGTGTGAGAACTTTGAGGCTCTATTGAAGCTGGCCCTTACGGCTAATTTGACCGACAATCGACATGGACATCGCGTTCATGGTGAGCTAAGTTGCCAGCGTTGCCCATTTGGTGGACAATGAACGATCTCGTTCTGTTCATCGAAATCGGAGGGGAAATTGGTTCGGCCAGCACTTTCACCTGTTGCACCACGTGTGCTGCTGAAACACAGCAGTGTTGCGGTTCCGTTGACAGGTGAAATCGAACAGTTGCTGAACGATGGTCAACAGACGTCGGTTGAGATTGTAGGAAGCTCAGTTGGTTGGAGTCGCTGGGTGGAGGGGCGGGTTTCAATTCGTAGCCGATGTCGTCAGACTTCGGAGGAATCGCAATAGACATCGCCATTTGAGCTGCGTCCGAATTCTGACGAATTTGGCTACCTACCCTAAAATCGAAGTTCGATGATGGTTTAACACACTACACTCTTTCAAGAATTCGAAAAATGCCATGACACAAACCTCTCTCATTCGCGCCGCCCTACTGACTTTTTTCACCGTCAGCGGATCCCCTTTAATCGCCGCCGACTTTCGTCTCGGTACGCCGCTCTCGGACCACATGGTTCTTCAGCGCGAGAAGCCTATCGCTATCTGGGGATGGGCCGATGCCGGTGAGATGGTGACGGTTTCCTTCGCCGGTCAATCGAAGTCCGCCACGGCGGGTGCCGATAGCAAGTGGCTGCTCAAACTCGACGCACTTTCGGCCAGCGCGGAATCCCGCACGCTCGTCGTCACTGGCAAAGATGGACACAAAGTCGAGGTAAAGGACGTGCTCGTCGGCGAAGTGTGGCTTGGCTCCGGCCAGTCCAATATGGCGATGACCGTCGCCGGTTGCTACCACTTCGATGTCGAGAAGGCGGCTGCGAAGTACCCTCTCATCCGCCACTACCGCGATAGCTCGGGGCCCGCTGAACAACCCAAGCTTGAAGGCAAGGGCGCGTGGCAGGAATGCACGCCTGACACCGTGGGTGGTTTCTCTGCGGTACTGTATTTCTTCGGTCGCGAGATCTATAAGGAAGTCGGCGTCCCTGTTGGACTCATCAACACTTCGGTTGGCGGCACGCCAATCGAATCCTGGGTCTCGGCCGACGTACAATCGGCCGATCCCGAGACCAAGGCGGACTATGACACGCGGCTGGATGCATATAAGAAGTTCGATCCCGATCAGGCTTCAACCCTTCATCAGAAGCAGCTCGCAACATGGAAAGCCGCTTCTGAGAAAGCCAAAGCTGACGGTACGCCTTTCGTCGTCCCCGCGCCGAAAGATCCGCTCGCGACGCACAAGCTGAAAGGCGGACCCGCCGGTCTCTTCAACGGCAAGGTCGTCAATCTCGTCCCCTTTACCTTGCGAGGTATGCTTTGGTATCAGGGTGAAGGCAACGCCAGCAGCAACGCTGGCCTCTACCACAAACAGCTTTCACAACTGGTGACCAGTTGGCGTTCGCTATGGAAAGATGAAGTGCCTTTCGCTTGGGTGCAACTTCCCAACTACACTGCGCCCGGCGAAGGCTGGCCGCGTGTGCGCGAATCGATGCTGAAGACACTCGAGCTGCCGAAGACCGGCATGGCCATCACGATCGACCTTGGCGATGCCAAAGATATCCATCCGAAGAACAAGCAGGATGTCGGCAAGCGTCTTTCATATTGGGCTCTCGGTTCCGTTTACGGTAAGAACGTTCCTGCCATCAGCGGCCCGCTTCCTAACGGCGCGACTATCAACGGCAACGCCATTACCGCTTCGTTCAAGCATACCAATGGGGGACTCAAGTCCATCAACGGCGGTCCACTCACCGGTTTCCAGATCGCAGGAGCCGATCAGCAGTGGAAGACAGCCGAAGCGACGATCCATGGCGAGACTGTCGTTATCAGCAGCCCGGAGGTCGCCCAACCGGTCGCCGTTCGATACGCTTGGAAGGATTGGCCAGAATACAGCCTCGCCAACGGCGCCGGTCTACCCGCCTCGCCGTTCCGCACCGACGATTGGCCTGTGCCGAAGAAATGAAGACAAGTCGCTTGATCGCACAGTCCCAGATTGATTTCTCCACTGCTTTGGCTGTGGTGGCTTTACCCACATTTTTCGACACTTCTCGCTTATCGCTTCTATCGGTCGCACCAAAATCGTACTCGTACTCAGTGAAACGGTGCTCGTACTCGTACTCGATCGGGCGTCATCTTCGAGCACGAGTACGAGTACCGCCGAGTGCTGAGTACGAGTACGAAAATGCTATCGATTTGATATTTGTCGTGCGAGGTGCCGGCGATCAACGAGAAGTGTCCCTTTTTTGACTTCTTTCGTGCTTCCAATGACACCCACGTATCGCATCCAGATTCCATTGACGATTATTAGCTTGGTTCTTTTCACGAGCAGTATAGACATGGTTCATGCCAACGAATGGACCATACCTCTTGCTGGGAATGTTTACCGAACGAAGCCGAGTCCTGGTGGTAGAGACTTCGGGCGAGATGGGCTGGTGAAGATGCAAGCGGTCGATGAAGTCTATTCGGCTTATGTATACTTCGATCGGCCAGCAAGAATCGCTCTCTCGCTTGTCGGTAGGTCATCAAGCGAGTCGGCAAAGCTCTTGGTTCGGGTGGGAAGCCAAGAGCAAAGCGCGGCCTTGATAGGCGGGGATGCCCAGACTGTTTCGGTGGGTGAATTTGAAGTCAGCCAGAAAGGCTACGTTCAATTCGATCTGAAGAAGGACTCAGACGATCGTAAGAACGGAGTTGAGTTGCACGAAATGCGAATCGATTCGGTTACCGAAGGGCTCGCCTTGGACTTTGTTCGAAACAACGATGGGAATATGTTTTATTGGGGACGCCGAGGCCCTTCGGTTCACCTTGGGTATCGTTTTCCGAATGATCTCGACGTGCAATATGCCTACTGTGAAATTACGGTTCCACTTGATGAGGATCCACTCGGTACTTACTACATGGCGATAGGTTTTTCCGAAGGTTATTTCGGGATACAGGTGAATGGACCAGAAGAAAGGCGAGTCCTCTTTTCGATTTGGAGTCCCTTTAAAACCGATAACCCTCGCGACATCCCTGCGGATCAGCGTATCGAAGCACTTGCAAAAGGAGGGGGTGTGCATCTTGGCGAATTTGGCAACGAAGGATCCGGTGGCCAAAGCTATCTTGTCTATCCTTGGAAATCTGACAGGACATACCGGTTCCTTACCGAAGTCACGCCGGATGGCGAGGGCAAGACGACTTATGCAGCGTGGTTTGGCGAGAAAGACTCTGGCCGATGGCAACTGGTCGCTCGATTTCGTCGACCTCAAACCAGTACTCATTTGAAAGGCTTTCATTCCTTTCTCGAGAGTTTTTCTCCTACGCATGGCTACATCGGTCGACGGGCGCTCTATGGGAATCAATGGGTTTGCGATGTGAATGGGGAGTGGCACGAGTGCACGGAAGCGAGATTCACGGTGGATGCAACCGGAAGCAAACGCCACCGAGTCGATTTTACGGGCGGCATTGACGGCAAAGCGTTTTACTTGAAGAATTGCGGATTTTTTTCTGAAACCGGTGAGTCAGGAAAGATTTTTCAGCGTAGCTCGACTGCAGAAGGACAACCGCAGATCGATTTCGCATCCTTGCCCCGTGAGTAAATAGTTTCCATCGCAGATACCGCGAGCGGCGAGTTGATCTGAATGCCGTTCCCTCGTAACGGAGCACACGCTATGTGCCGTTCGTGGCCCCGCGACTCCGCTCGCGGGGAGGTATGTCAGCGAACGGAGTCGCTGCCCTACGTCGCTCCCGCATTTTTCGTCGACGTAGAGTCGACTATTCGCTGCCTCTTTAAATTCGCTGTCGGACCGAACGAAGAAACAGAAACCGCACGATTGGATCGAAGATTGAATCGACAGCGAATTTAGAGAGACAGCGAATGGATTTAAAAACGCACTTTCCAAATGCAAATTCATGACTGCAGAATCATTCGACGGACTTGGAAGTTCGTCGTACAACGGAATCAACGGCCCGCAAGCAGCTCGCTCAACTCATTTTGAGTTGTGCCCATTAGCGTTATGCTTGGCCCGCCATGGCGCAATGGCAAGCACAACAAGTCCAGCTAACATTACCCATTGCCAAGGGCGGAGTTTGTATTGCGAATGGAATTGCAAGTTTAGTTCGAGCGGTGTGTTTTCGGCAACTTGCACGCTGCGTCGGAAGCTGTAGATATTGCCTTCCTCGGGCAAGCTAATGACAATCGCTTGCGGTGCAGGTTCTGTGGTGCGTTGATGTTGGACAAGCCTGCCCGCGATTTTTTGCAGTATCGCATTATCTTCTTTCGTGTTGCCAGCCAGCAGTTGACTAAGCTCCTGGGGTCGATAGTTGAGCTGTTCTTGTTGAAGAATAGGATTGGTGGCTGCGGCTTGCCTTAGCTGTTCGTTGTCACTTGTGGTTGCGCCCCCGCGGTTGTTATCCAAGTACAAACGTTGACGGCGGGTGTTCAATCCGACGATGGCTTGTTGAGTCTGCAAGTTTTCCAACTGAACGCGTGCATCCTCGTTCGATGCGGCATCGAGCGCATAGCGGTTCGCTACGCTGTTGAAAGCCCATTGGGCCTTCGACTGCTCGCCAGTTTGCACTAATTGGTTCGCCTGTTGAAGCAACTTCGCTGCCTGTTGAGCTTGGTCTTGATTCTTGCCTTTTAGACTCGAAAGGTACGTCTGTCGATCCCAGCTACCACGATT
>JANPLJ010001246.1:0-5508 GCA_031426475.1 Pirellulaceae bacterium
CTGCAGAAAGTAACGAAATCCGAAACTTATCGTCAATGCTCGACAAGAGTTGTACAGACAAGGCATTCGCTGGTCAAGCGAAAATGAACGGACGACAATATAGATGCTCAGGGAAACCGGATTTGTACTTGGCTTTGTCTCTAAAGATCGAATTGGAGGTAGCTACGTTCGCCAGAACGTGGAAATCCCTTCGAAGTACCACGCTCTGGCGAGCGTAGCTACCTGTTTAGAAACAAAGCCTAGACAAAATTAGGTGAAGCGGGAGATGCGAAGTCCATCGCGATAATTCCGAAGTCTGACGACTCCGGCTACGGATACCCCCCAACGTCGAGAGATGGAGGTGTGATTGAGAGTCTTATTCTTCGATGCCCGAAACGTCGCTCGGCGCATCCTGCTCGTTCTGACTTCTTTGAATTGCGTCGAAAACTTCACGCCGATGGACAGGTACTTCGCGCGGGGCTTCAACTCCCAAGCGAACCTTGTCGCCACGGATTTCAACGACAACGATCGTGATGTCGTTGTTGATAACGATGCTCTCGTTCTTTTTTCGGGACAGAACTAACATAATTCCCTTCCTTAGTTTTCGGGGTATTCCACCCTTTTCCTACTACAATGCGGAGAAATCGGCGTCGATAAGGCGGTAAGATATGCTCGACATATCGACTTGCGACATCCTCTCCACACATGTCGCTTTTTTCCTACAACAATAAGCAACTCTAGATGCATATTCACGCGAGTCAAGAAAAAGAGGGGCTTGACAAGAAAATTTCCCAGAATTTTCGAGGGTTTCTGACTGCTTTTAGTCGAAATGGTCCAGAAAACGCAGTCCTAGGAGATTTCTCGGGTGTGAACGGGTGGTCTTTTGCCGCCGATTTCCTGCTGGTTGCCTGTGTTTTTTCGCTCTACGCTGGCTCGGCTGCGCCGGAGGTGAATGAGTCTCACTACCTGGTGAAAGCCAAGCACTTTTGGGATTCCAGTTTTGCATCTCGCGATTTATTCGTCGCTTCTGCGGACGCTCATTGGTTTTTCTTCGCGACAATTGGATGGCTTTCGCATACTCTTTCGTTCCCGGTCGCAGCGTGGTGTGGCCGAATTCTCGGATGGTTGGCGGTTTCGGTTGGCTGGTGTCTTTTGATCCGGCGCATTTCTCCAGGATTGCGATTCGCCGGCGCGATGACGGCACCGCTGTGGGTAGCCAGCCTGCATGGGGGCCAACTTTCGGGCGAATGGGTGGTCGGAGGATGCGAGGCAAAAGTCTTTGCTTACGCATTCTCCTTCGTCGGACTCTCGGAAATCGTTCATAATCGTTGGTCAAGAGCTTGGTGTTGGCTGGGGTTGGCCGCTGGGTTCCACGTCCTTACCGGTGGCTGGTTAACGTTGGCTGCGATCGTAAGCTACGTTCTGATCAAATCGAGAGATCGGCTCCTTCTCGAGCCGGTTCGAAATCAATGGTTTGGGTTGCTTGTAGGCGGTTGTCTTTCGTTGCCAGGGTTGGTTCCAGCGCTCCTGTTGAATCGAGGCATCGACGTGGCCACATCTGAGCGAGGGGCAATGATTTATGTCTTTCAACGATTGCCACACCATCTTTCGCCGCTGCGGTTTGCGACCGAGCGTTGGTTATCGTTTGCAGCGCTCGTCGCGATCACGATCATTTTGGGATGGGGATACTGGCGAAATAGGCGGCTATCACCATCGCGGATGACCGGTGAGACTCGGATCCTTCCTCTTGTCGTTCTTACTGGAGTCGTCAGCGTTATTGCGGCTATTGGTGTCTTGATCGACGTTGGTCTTTCGAGTTGGGCAACGAATTGGTCGGCGTGTTTGCTGCGATTCTATTGGTTTCGGTGGAATGACGTCGTTTGGCCGACTTTGTTAACCGTTATTGCTCTTTTGGGATCCCAAAAAGAAGGAAATGTCTTGAGGTGGATAGCGATATTTCTTCTGGCGATCCCCGGGCCGCTCGTGATTGGGGCTCGATACATCGCGAATAATCGAGCGTACCTTGCACCGGCGGATCGAGCCTCGTTGGTCATGCGAACGGAAACGGAAGCGATGCAAAAGCAAGTCCGCGATGATTGGTTAGACGTCTGTTTTTGGACTCGGTCCAACACGCCCTCGACAGCGTTGTTTCTGACTCCACGATTTCAACAGACGTTTAAATGGTATGCTCATCGAGCTGAGGTTGCATGCTGGAAAGATGCTCCTCAGGATGCGTCGGGGTTGATCGAGTGGGAGAAGCGATTGCTGGAAATCTTCCCGAAGTCGCCCGAAGGCTATGGAATGCCAATGTCCGACGAACATTTGCGTGAAATGCGGCGGCAGTACAGAATGGACTATGTAATCCTTGACCGCCGCATTCAGAAGCGACCTCCGCTACTACCGCTCGTACATTCAAATGACACCTATGCCGTGTTTGAATTCCCGTGACTAAATCATGAGCCCACTTTCGATCGATTTTCCCAAGAGCATCCGGCATCGGCTGAGCCAAGCATTGCCTGGAACGGTGGCGCAACGAAAAATGGCCCCCGAACTTGCCTTCGGTCGTCATCGAGGACCGATTTCATTCGGTGTTCATCGAGCTGCGGTCTGCCTGTGCTTGTTTCGTCATGACGATGCTTGGTGGATTCCGCTGACGCTCCGAAGTGGACAGCTGGCTGATCACGCGGGCCAAATTTCGCTTCCCGGCGGTCGAATCGAAATCGACGAGGGCGCCTGGGAAGCGGCCCGACGCGAATTCCGAGAAGAACTGGGATGTGTTGTCGCCGAAGAAAGCTTGCTTGGGTCGCTTACTCCGCTCTATGTTTATGGCAGTCATCATCACGTCGAAGTCTTTGTATCTGCGATGTCGGCTCGACCCGTCTTTGCTCCCGACGCATCCGAAGTTGCCGAAGTCATCTTGCTCCCCCTGATGGATTTGTTGAATCCCGAGAATCAAGTGATTGCAACCATGCAGCGCGGCACAGCGCGCTATGAAGCGCCTGGATACCGCGTCGGCAAGCATACCGTCTGGGGAGCCACCGCGATGATTCTTTCGGAATTCATTGAAGTAGTAAGTCGCGTACGAGATTCCAATAGCTGAGAATTCTCGATGCATTTTTGGAATCTTAGCCGAAGTCGTAAGACGTCGGACGAATCGCTGCGGACATCGTTTGTCGAGCCCCATCCAAATTCTGACCAATTCGGCTACGCTAGAATCTAACCGGGATGAAACAATCGTCCGTTGGCAGTCCAGTTTTTTCGGAGAATAATTTAGAATGATACGCGTCGCAATCATCGGTGCATCGGGATACACTGCCATCGAGTCGATTCGTTGGTTGTTGCGGCATCCGAAGGTCGTTATCACGGCTGCAACCAGTCGTCAGGGAGACGGGAGTCCGCTCTCGAATACGTTGCCAGAGTTCGAGAATCGATTGCCGATCGGCATCGAGGACTTATCGCCGAAGCAAATTGCGGAACGATGTGACGTCGCGTTTTGTTGCTTGCCACATGGGGCCTCGGCACATCACGTGATCGAACTATTGAACGAAGGCTGCCGCGTCATCGACCTGAGTGCCGACTATCGTCTAAGTACTCCGGAGCTATATCAACGCTGGTATGGGGAAACGCATCCTGATCCGGCACGTCTCGGAAATACACCCTATGGTCTACCGGAACTTTTTGGGTCGATTTTGGCGGATGCTCCTTTGATCGCGAACCCAGGGTGTTATCCGACATCGGCAATCTTGCCCTTGGCACCGTTGCTCAAGCATGGATTGATCGAAGCAAACGGGATTGTCGTCGACAGCAAGAGCGGGGTTAGCGGCGCGGGACGCACACCGAAACTTGGAAATCTCTATTGCGAATGCAACGAAAGTATTTCCGCATACTCGGTCGGTAACCATCGCCATCAACCCGAGATTATCGATATCCTACACCGTTTTAGCGGTGTCTCACCGCAACTGGTGTTTACGCCCCATCTGACACCGATGGAGCGAGGGATTTTGTCGACGATCTACGTCAGACCCAATCCGTCGGTTACCGCAAACCAGATCCGAGAGTGTTTGCTCGCGTTTTACAACGATAAGCCATTCGTGAGAACCGTCGGTCACTTGCCAGCGACTCGGTACGTCGCGCATACAAACTACTGCGACATCAGCGTGCGGGAAAACGATGGATGGATCATCCTTCTGTCCACGATCGACAATCTAGTCAAAGGTGCATCGGGAGCTGCCGTTCAGAATTTGAATTGTATGATGGGAATGGAACCTACGATGGGTTTGATCCCATAACACGGCTCACGACCCAATCATCAGCCCATCGAGCGTATTTCCCATCGGTCGTGCGGTACAGATAACCCAAATGACCACCGCGCTGAGTCCATTCCAAACGAATGTTGGAATTCAAGATCGCTTTTTCGAAGATCTTCGCTGGAACGATAGGGTCATGTCGATCGCATAAAAGTGTTGTTTCCGTTGCAATGTTGCGAAGCAATATACCGCTGCTCGACTTATCGTAGTATTCATCGGCATCGCGAAAACCAGCCAAGGGCGCTGTAAAGCGATGGTCGAACTGACGAATGGTCGACGGCGGAGGGGACAATGGAATCTTGGCCCATTGAGGCCATATCGTCGAACGCAACCTTGCTTCGGCCATCAAAATCTTGATGAAGTGCCTCGCATACCAACGATTGACATTCCCTTCCATGCCGTCACAGCATTCAGCCAGATCGATCGGCGGAGCTACAGCCAGTGCCGACGTGATGGTCCACGGTACGCTCCGCTGAGTGAGGTCCTCGGCATGCGTCGCCAGCATCTTCAAAAGTATGTTTCCTCCTAACGAGAATCCTACCGTCCGCCAATCGTCGATTCCCAAGTTCTTGAAGCACCAATCAAGGATAGCCCAAACTTCTTCGCTGCACCCCGCGTGACCAGGCAACCAGGTAAGGTTTGCGGAAGGTCCACACCCAGGCAAATCAACCCGAATGACACGTTCGCCTCGTTCGACCAATTTGGCCGCGATATTGCTCATGTACGTTCCGCCATGAGACGACCCCAGGCCATGTAGCATGAGAATGGCTCTCGAGGACTTATTTGCAATCGATCCTTCTAAGGGGAACCCACCATTCTCATAGATATACGTCGAACCGATGCCGTTTGGCAAAGGAACCGCATATTGGGTAGTCTTTGCCAGCGAGAGCTTGGGGCGATAAACAGCGGTCAGTACCGTCTGGATATGCCCGCTTCGCAGGTACCAAGGCGGCCGAAACGCCACAGGTGATCGGCTCTCATCCATGATTCATTTTTTCAGGGATCCGGTTCGTGCGATCGATAAGTCGCTATTTCTTACCATTCTCTGGAAGTACTGCCGGAGGGACGACTTCGTTAGCACCTGGCTTTTTCAGAGACGGAAGGTTTTCTAGGTCCTTTGGGTTGATAGCACGGGTCTCATCCGTGTTTTCGTTTGACTTGGGAATATTCTTGATTTGACCACGGCCTTTTTCATTGAGACCATTCGCTTTGAAATGCTCAC
>JANPLJ010001247.1:0-1907 GCA_031426475.1 Pirellulaceae bacterium
CCTGCTTATCCTGTTGGGACCTACCCATTGCCTGGTTATCCTGGTGCGGGATACCCAAATCCTGGTTATCCGGGGGCAGTCGGCCAACCTGGTTACCCCGCAGTTGCCGGGGGAGCGCCCGGTATGAATGGCCAGCAAGCTCCTACGCTTCCCTACGGTACGCCGATTCCTCAAACTTATCCGCAAGCCGGATATCCGACGGGGTACCCGCAAAACCAAGGGGTGCCGCTCCAAAACATGTCGCCAGCCCAGCCGATCTTCGGGCGCTAAAAGCGGGTATTCGTTGGCCAGAAGCGTATGTCACTGGCTCCCTTTCGGTGATTGGCATTTTTGGTAGGCTGTGCAGGATCGTTCAGATCATGGCCAAACCTTCAAAGACGCTCACTTCGGATGACTAAACCTCGCGTACTCGTCCTTCGCGCACCAGGCACAAACTGCGACATCGAAACAGCATTCGCGTTTGAAATGGCCGGTGCCGAGGCGGTTTCGATTCACGTTCAACAATTGATTGAACGGCCGACGCTTGCCGACAATTGCCAGATCCTTTGTTTCCCTGGCGGATTCAGCTATGGCGATGATATTGCGGCTGGCCGAGTTCTCGCGACCCAGCTCAATATTCACTTGCGAGATGCGATTGAACGCTTTCGCAGCGAGGACCGCCTCGTGCTTGGAATCTGCAATGGCTTCCAAATCATGATGCGACTCGGGATTTTTTTTGACGAATCATCGCACGCCCCCCCAGCAACGTTGACTTGGAATACCAAGGGGCGATTCGAAGACAGATGGGTCCATCTGAAAGTAACGAGCGATTCGAGTCCATTCTTAAAGGGAATCGATCAACTCTTTCTCCCTATGGCACATGCAGAAGGGCGGTTTGTTGTTCGCGACGAAGCCGCTTCCAAGCGGTTGGTCTTGCAGCAGCAGATTGCATTGCGATATTGCCAGCCTGATGGGATCACCGGAGATAGCATTTTGCCGTTCCCGGTCAATCCAAACGGCGCGGCACTGAATCTCGCCGGGCTAAGCGATGAAAGTGGTCGTGTTTTCGGGCTCATGCCACACCCGGAACGACACTTGTTTCCAACGCACCATCCGTTTTGGACACGACGCGACGAGCAACCAGAGTACGGCGAAGGCTTCGCCGTATTCCAAAACGCCGTTCAGTTTTTCGCCTAGTCCAATTTCTAAATTAACGTGGGTAGCCGAATTCGTCAGAATTCGGACGCAGCTCGAAAGGCGATGTTTGCTGCGCTTCCTCCGAAGCCTAACAACATCCGCTACGAATTGTTTTTGAGAAATCTTGAAATTTTCTTCTTGCCAATCGAACCGCCCTGGTGTACTATCGTGCTATTACACCAAATCAAAGGGCTGTAATGGAACTTGAGGCATCGAGATGTTTTTTTCGATTGATCCGGACAATGGGGTGCCGATTTTTGACCAGATCGTGCGGCAGGTCAAATACGCGATCGCCGAGGAATCGCTGATCGCCGGGCAGCTTTTGCCGAGCGTTCGACAGCTCAGCCAGCAACTGGCGCTCAACCCGAATACCGTTGCCCGAGCCTATCTCCAGCTCCAATCCGAGGACCTCTTGGAGTCTCTTCGCGGTCGAGGTTTGATCGTGACTCAAGAAGCGCCCCAACGCTGCAAAAACATCCGCCGCGACTTAATTGCCGAGCGGCTTCAGTCGGTTCTCTCAGAAGCTCTCCATGCTGGCCTGACCGCTGACGCCATCCAATCGCTCGTCAGCTCGCAACTCACATCGCTCAAAGGTCGCATTGCCACCGTCGCGTCGCCCCCCAACGAACCGCCCAAAGAAGATTCGCAATAAAACTAACATGTAATGCGAAAAAATAGACTTTCGTAGCTACGTTCGCCAGAACGTGGCTGAAACTCGAAGCGGTTCACCA
>JANPLJ010001248.1:0-1620 GCA_031426475.1 Pirellulaceae bacterium
ACCTACCCTAGAATCTTAGTTGGATAAAGCTCTAGAGAAGTAATCGAATAATACGTGAAGCTCTGGCGGTTTTCAGCACACGTGGATCGATGATCGATCTGGTTTCGGTGTTCGTTGATCTGAGACAGTAATGTTTCGGTATTTTTTAAAACTTTTCTTTTGCGATTCAGCGCTTTGAATCAAGACCCTCGTGAGTTAAATCCGCTCGATTCCTTGAGGTTTGCCACATCTACTTCTGATGGATCCCTGGAGAGACGTCCTTCCGCACAATCAGCAAGTTGAGAAAAGGTATCGCAATTGCTCCATGCGAAACCGACGTTTTTTGATCCATCATGATCGCGTCGTTTTCGGCATTATTGCGAAAGGGAGCCCAATGAAAAAACTCTTGCTCAGCGGCATCTTTGTCATACTCATGACACACCATGCCCTAGCCGTTCCTATAACGTCAGGGACGTTAGCTGACTTAATCAATCTCGGATCAGGAGGAGGAACGATCGGGAGCACTCTGTTCTCAGATTTTGCGATTCTACCGCTTCAGACGGGGGCGACACAGTTGTCGCCAACCAGCATCAGTGTCAGTCCCATCGGAGCCCCGAACAACCCTGGCCTTCAATTCGGATTCAACCAAACGGCTAATGCGAATCAGCTTTTCGAAATGCGTGTTTCGTATCGCGTAAGCGGTTCATTGATAAGCGGTGCCAGCGTTGGTCTTTTGGGTTCGTCCGTTACGGGAGACGGAGCGAACACGGCACTTTTGCAGTTAATGCAACCGGGACAGTCGCTCATCGCCTTTGACATTGGTCTGTTATCGGAAACTCCGGTTTTCGGGCAATTTACTCCTCTGACGCAACTCACCGTCGAGTCCGACGTGGTGATCGATGGAGGAACGGCGGGGAGAGCGATCTTGGCTTCGGCGACCAACCAGTTCAATGTCTCGGCATCGCCTGCGATTCCAGAGCCAACTTCCGCCGTTATTGCAATGACACTCTTCGGAGTGTTTTTCACCCAAAGTCGCTGCCGGCGACTTCGAGTCGCTTAGGACTCACCTGTCTGTAAATCCACTTCAGTTTTACTGAATATTTTTTTTAAATGGACCCAATAGTATGAGCATGATCTTTCACAGAATGGCCGTATTCACGGCCGCCCTCGGCTTTGTCGCTACGGCAAGCCTATTTGCAGCGAATCATCGCGAAGCCCCCATTACGGCCCTCGATCATAAAGCTGACATCACGGATGTTTTCGCTTTTCGGAGCTATGATGGCGGAACGACGCCTCGCGTTACTTTGATTTTATGCGTCGACCCGCTTCTGGAACCCGCTAACGGCCCCAACTGGTTCCCGTTTGACCCTGAGATTCTTTACGAAATAAAAGTCGACAACAATAACGACGCAGTGGCAGATGTGACGTTTCAATTCCGTTTCAATACGGAACAACGATTGCCCAATCTATTCCAAGCCTATGCGGGGGCGGGAACAGGTATAAACGCTCCAGCGAATTCCCCGGCGCCTGTCGCGCCCGGCACGCAGGTTGTGCCTCCTCAAATCACGTCCTTTTCCTCGCCTGGATTTGGAACCCGACAGAGCTATTCAGTAGCGATGGTAAAAGGCGGGAACACGACAC
>JANPLJ010001249.1:0-6684 GCA_031426475.1 Pirellulaceae bacterium
GGTGGAAGCGGCACGTTGCTTGTGAGGATTGGCTCGGGCGATATCGACGCGGCATCCGCCGATTTCGAACCGCTATGACTTCGATCGGACACTTTATCGCGTTTTTTTTGGCTCGCTGACAACGCGGCCTCGGCCCAAGTCTTCGTACCAAGCGAAGTCGAACTGGTCGTATTTCCGCTCGTTTCCGACGAACTCAGCTCGCGCCAAACACCTTCCAAGTCGCTACCCGGAACATACTCCATCGTGTAGTAAGGGCGCCCGTCTGGAAAGACACCGCTCGAAATAATCTTAATGATGTGTGGATCGTCGCATTGAGCGAGGTTACGAATCTCGCGTTTGAAGCGCGCTAGTGCTATTTCGTCGGATGATAAATCTTGCGGCAACATCTTCAGCGCAACGAGACGACCGAGAGACGCTTGGCGAGCGAGGTAAACGACCCCCATGCCGCCTCGACCGAGTTCGACAAGCAGTTCATATTCACCCAACTCCTGGGTCGCGATCGGTTCGATTGCAAAAAGCGAGTCAACCGACATCGATTCGGCTATGCTTTGCTCGGAAAGATGCTTCAGATCTTCTTCACTAATCGTTCGATTCGTCACTTGGCGCAACAACGCTGCCATAGCAGGCTGCATCGCCCGATCCCGCTCGGTTCGACCGGTGGTGTAACTGAGATACTCGACTTGCTTTCCGTTTCGGTCGCGGTTGAGAAACAACACATCTTCCGTCAAGTCGCTCTCGCGAAAAACTAGCATCGGATCGAGACGCAGTGGAACCTCGCGTCCTGGCCAGATCAAGCAAACGCGATTTGGCAACAAACTTTCTGCTTGTTCCGAATTCAATCGAATCGATGGGAGCCTTTCACCTTGAGTTCCAATCAACGCCCGGAGACCAACTTCTGTTTGTCCATTTTCAACGACACGTAGATCGTTGATGTATGCAAATTGGGCCGCGGCAGGTCCAAATGGCGCAATCGTTTCTACGGCCAACATCTCGTTCAAAGCTGGGAATAGCAGCGGCCCCATCTCCTGGGCATAGAAGGAATCAAATCTGCCAGCACCGTGACCAAAGACAGCGTTGCGATACTGAACGATCGCTTCAAGCACCTGCAACAAGGAACAACTCTGATCACCAGAGGGCGGATTGTCTGGACCATTCTTGATACGGCGGAATAACGCTACGAAAGCGGAAGGATCGCGCTTCGACGCATTCAACTGGCCCCAGATCCTCCCGAACGGGTTCTCCGATGCATCTACGCGCGTGGCATAGTGCTTGGTCAACTCACGCAATATCGCCAGCCATTGTCCAAGTGATGGAATTGCTAACTGCGCCAAGAGCCGATCCAGCATCGCGACACGAGGAGCCGAGCCGTTGGTGACTTCCTCTAAGTAGTACGCTGTACAAGTGGAAGCAGCGAGCTTGATCCATGCTTCGAAGAGATAAAAAGCATTGTCGTGTCGCTCGCGATCTGTCTTTGCGTTGTAAGAACGACCATACAACTGCGCGATGGGCAGTGGAAGCCGCAGCAAATAGTCGCGATTAAATTGGGTGTTGGGACTTGCCATAATATTCCCTCGTTATCGCTGCCCAGCGACGCCCGAAATGCCTTGGATTTGCTCCACGACGGCTCGAGCACCTGACGGCCGTCGACGGACTTTTTTCTCGAGAAGCTGATGAATCAAGACGCAAAGCTTGGGAGGAAGGTCTGGTCGATATATGCTGATTGGTTTCGGAACCTGCGATTGAATTGCCTGGGCTCTTTCCGACCACGTCGGCTCCGTCAAACGAATAGGACGCCGTCCAGCTAGCCATTCATACATGATGACGCCAATCGAATAAAGATCGGAACGTGCGTCAAGCGACTTACCGAGTGATTGTTCTGGCGACATGTACTCCAGCGTGCCAGAATAATCAGGTGCCTCAAACCAACCTCGAGGACGCAGCTGAGAAATTCCGAAATCAATGAGAACAGGCTCCGTCGCGTTTCGAAATAAAATGTTTTGTGGCTTTAGATCGCGATGCACAACGTTCACTTCGTGAAGAGTCTCCAAAGCAAAGAGAATCGATTTCATGATGTCGAGCACGAGTGGTAACGCTTGCGAATCCGTCGCATTCATTGCATCACGCAACGATCCTCCTTGGATCAGTTCTTGGCAAACATAGAGATTACCCGCCTGATCATTCCCCATTGCATAGACGCGTACGATTCCAGGATGACGGATACGAGAAGCAGCTTCAAGTTCGTTTTTGGTTGAGACAAAAAGCATCGAACGAAGCTCTGAATCGTAATGTTTGGCGATGGACACAAGCTTCAGGGCGACTTCCATGCCACGCTGCGAATCGTAAGCTCGATAGACACTTCCGAAACCACCTTTGCCAAGGGTTTCACGAATAAGATATGCACCATTCGCGATCGCACCCTCTGCGAGATGATCGGTAGACTCAGAATCCGCTTCGGTTGAAAGCAGCTCTTTTCCTTCCTCCCTATCCGCACTTGCCGAGATGTCCAGATGCGTCATTGCCTCGTTAAGGATCGGAAAGTATCTCACGTAGCCATTCGCTCTAGCCAACCGCGACCCCGCCAATAGACATCGCTCGGCTGCGTAGCTCTGCTTGGCTTGAATGTAAGCTTTGGCGAGCGCGATTCGAGCGGGAATCTCCCAGTCGGGTAACTCGGCTTCGCGGAAGGCTTCAACGACTTTCTTAAGTTTGTCAACGGCACGCGGATCTTGTAACCCAACCAACAACTCGCCTTCCGTAGCCTCCAGTACGATCGTCATATAACGAGCCGAATTGCCCGACAGCATCTTTCTGGCACTCTCCAGTTCCTGCTTCGCTTGCGAGTAATCGCGTTGTTCAATTCGCAGAAGTGCCATATCCTTATGACAGTAGAATTCAATATCAGGGAACCGATTAGCAGCGGCCAACGCGATGCCACTCGATAGCTCTTCCTCGGCTCTCGACCAATCACGACTAGCCATCCACGCTCGTCCAAGATCGTTGTGCATGCGGCATGTGCCTCGCAGATCGTGATTTTCAATGCAGAGCGTTCGATCGATTTCAAAGCAGGCAATCGCATCGGAAAACCGTCCTACTCGCAAATGAACGCGTCCGAGATTTCCGAGAGTCAAAGCCATCCCAAGTCGATCACCCAATCGGCATTTGTCGACCAAGGCCATCGAGTAGCAATGGACGGCGCTTTCGAGATGCCCCCGCGCTGCCTCCGTGGTTCCCAGTGTATCGCGAACGTGCGCCGCCCCCCAAAGGTCTTCCGCATGCTGGTAATGAGTCAAGCTTTCCAGCAAGGCACTGGCAGATTCTTTGGTATGACGAAGTTTCCCTTCGGCCAATCCGCGAACATGCCACAAGGCACCCAACAGGCTCGAGCTCAAATCGGTCTGTTTCGACAACGATTCCAGAACGTTTACAGCCTCGTCAAGTTCACGATGCTGAATGACCGAAATCAACTGTCGTTGAATGTTGATAGCTATCGGAAATTGATCTTCACATACATCAAACGCGGATGCTGCCTCCGCATACCTGCCTAAAGCCGAGTAACAAAGCCCTTGAAGGAATCTGGAACCTGGATGCGACGACTCGCCTAGCATTTGAATGAGCTCGTCGCTCGGCCCACGTCGGTACGCTTCCCCGTCAATCGTATCAACTTCTACGCCAGCTATAAGCACGTTAGTTCAGCCTTGAGTTAAACGCGTCTACCAAAATCCATCGACGAACCGGGACTTGGAGTAGTAGATTCTACTCGAAAATCGAAAAAGGATCATATCATGTCTATGCCCAAGAAACGATGTTACAACGCAGCGAACTAGTGTCTCGGCTTGAATCGCCGTCGATGCAGAAACTTTCGCGGCAATCCATGGAAACATCTCCATTACCTTGTTTTCTATGTTTTTTGGGATAAACTATGCAGATCCAGGAACGGGATTCGAGCTTATGCATTTCCGGTTGAACAACCTTGGCTAGCAGCTCGATCGGTGGTGTATCGACCTGAGCGGCACATGAATGCGAGCGTGTCTTTTGTCAATCCATATCAAGATTCTTCGACAGTCGACAATGTTCGTTGTCATTGTCTTATGGTTGACCCCTTGGCTTCAATCTCAAGGTGTCGATCCCACCACTTTCGTCTATGTGCAGAAGGGGAATCTGCCGATCATTATTTCGGCTCCGCATGGCGGCAACGATGTAATCCCGGGCGTCCCAGTTCGGACTGGCGTCGGCGTTCCCAATTTCGTCACCGTTCGAGACACCGGAACGGAAGAGCTGGCTTATACGCTAGCGACTTCGATTCAACAACGATTCGGACGAGCACCTTTCGTCGTCGTTGCAAAAGTGAGCCGACAATACGTCGACATCAATCGTAGCGCTGCCGAAGCCTATGAGCATGCAGATGCGAAGATAGTCTACGATTACTACCACAAGATGATGAAGACTTACACGAAGACTGCCGCGAATCGATTTCATGGCGGCGTTGTGATCGATCTCCACGGTCAAGCGACAAGCAGCTCCACCGCCTTTCGAGGAACACGCAACGGCGGTACCGTACGACATTTGAGAACAGCCTTCGGCCAATCCGCGCACGACGGACCTAACAGTCTTTTTGGATTGTTGGTGACTCGCGGATGGACCGTCGATCCACAACCGCTGTCAGGTACTGAGAACACCAATTTTAATGGCGGATTTATTGTTGGTGCCTATGGCAGTCAGCAAGCGACGGCCGTGGACGCACAGCAGTTTGAACTCGGTTCCAATTTCCGCTCGACAGCCGCAGCCCGCAGTCAAACGGCTGCCGATCTTACCGAAGCCCTCGTTTCCTATGCTCGGCTTTACCTAAGAGTTCGAGTTCAATAGTACGAAAGCAGGATCGTTGCTATCGACTATTTGTCGGACGGTCTTCCCCAATGATCACGGTAGGTCCGACCAAGCATCGAATTCAGCTCATCATCACCGATGACTTGTTCGGCCTTGGGATCGAATCGAAAACTTCGTCCGGCTCGACAAGCGAGATTGGCAAAGTGTGGCAAGCTAGCCGATAGATGGCCAGTCATAGCGTCGGCATTGAGCTTGGTGCCACGTCGTATGGCATCGATAAAGTTTTCTTGATGGGGCTTGATGCCAGCCGACTTGATATCCGGCATTGCAATATCGACCTTCTCGTCTTTCTCGTTGTAGACCTCGACCTTGCCGCGTTTGGTAAGCAACATACGCCCCTTCGTTCCCAAAAATTCGTTGCCGTTGTCGATCTTCTGCGGATGATATCGACTCCATAATCGCATTTCGAACGTCAACTGACGGCGCTCTCCAACAGAGCCTTCGCCAGGATATTCGTAAGCTGCTGTGATGGTATCAGGAAACTGCTGGTCGTCGTCGTGGACATATTTTCCACCGATGGCTGCTACCTGCGAAGGATGTGTTTGGACGCCCAACCCCCATCTTGCAATATCGATCTCATGGACTCCGTCGTTTCCTGCATCTCCGGTTCCGAAGTCGTACCACCAATGCCAGTTATAATGATGACGATTGGATTGGAACGGCACCATTGGAGCTGGGCCAACCCAAGTCTCATAGTCAAATCCGCTCGGCGATTCCGAGGGTTTTTCCTTGCCGATCGGCGGTCGATATTGAACGTTCCATGCTCGCGCTATCTCTACCGTCCCAATAATGCCGTCTTGGAGATGCTTGATTGCTGCTTGTATAAAGGGACTAGAACGAGACTGCGTACCATGTTGCACCAGCAAACCCGAGCGAGCTACCGCGTCGGCGAGTAAACGCCCTTCGCGAACGTTGTGCGAGCAAGGTTTTTCAACGTAGACGTGCTTGCCAGCCGCGAGCGCAAGCAACGTCGCCGGCGTGTGCCAATGGTCCGGCGTTGCGATTGAGACTGCGTTGATCGACTTGTCGTCCAGGATGCGTCGCAGGTCGCGAACGGTTTTCGCCGCGGGTGCAATCTTGGAAGCGTCATTTAATCGCTTCTCATCAAGGTCGCAAAGATAAGCGACTTCGACATTGGGGATATCAAGATATGACTTTACGTGTGCTTTGCCCTGGTTACCAAGACCGATAACGCCGATCTTCACTTTCTCGACAGCCGCCATCGCTCGACTTGATGCAACGGAGACGGTCGCGACCGTAGAGGCCAGAACAAATTCTCGTCGTCGTATGGTCTTCATGTTATGTTCCTAGAACGATGTGGCATAGGCTTCCCGATGAAGATACCCCGACGCATCTGTCCATGCAACAATCGGATCGCGTATCGTTCGCGCGGCTTCAGCGTTAACTTGTCTACAAGCATAAGCAGTATTCCGGCGTACCGACGACGGCTCCAAAACCTGTAGATTTCCCCGTCTTGCCATCGCGTAGTCGAGCCGTGCCAGTCCGACTTCCGGTCACGGCCAAGATTCCGCCTGTGCTGAACTCGATCGCAGCGATCGATTGCTGATTGATCGGTGTGGAAATCTTCAGGCCCACAGTACTGCTTCCTGTGGCAAAATTCTCCCCGCAGATTCTGCGGAAGAGCCGGAAAAATCATGTGAAAATGCGACACTTCTCGCTGATCGCCGCTAAGTAGACGCTCGTTCCCAGGCTCCTGCCTGGAGAATTACCCACATCTTTTGTAGATCGCCGTTGGTTTTCCCATGTATTTTCGTACTCGTACTCAGCATGCAATGCGGT
>JANPLJ010001250.1:0-1717 GCA_031426475.1 Pirellulaceae bacterium
GTGAAAGGCAGTGCGGCAAACTTGGACGAGTTCTCCGTGAAAATACTTCAAAACCAGGTTTTTCGAGACTGTCATCGCGATTCCATTCGACGAATGATTGTCTAATTTAAAAATTATTCCAATGCCAAATGGTCCGAACGTTTTTTCGAAGAAAACCGCGATTAAAGTTGCATGTAGCGAGCAGCCATGGAGGCTGCTTGATGAACTTAATTTAGTAGTGGAATGGTTGAGGTTAGACATGAGCGAATAGGTTTGGAGTTATCGCTCGAAGTCCTAGTCGCCATGTATCTCTATCGGCTTGGAGCACAATCGGCCAAGAGTGTGACATTCGTCTCAGGTGGAGCTTCCTGAATCTGGTACCGGTTAGACCAGGAACCAGTTCCGAGAGTCGATCCAAAGACTTGCTCCGAAGGGCGAGCCAAAGGCTCATAAACTTATGGCGTTGACGGGCGTACCGGATGGTGAATCAGCAACGCGGATTTTAACATCACCGATTTCGCAGCCTCAAGCCTACCGTAGGCTCTTTCGTTCCGCTACAATTTTTGTGGTGAAAAATCCATTTTCGCCGGGTGCGTCCGCTAGGCCAATGGGCGCCGGTTGAAGAGGGTCGATTGTTAAATCAAGTCTGCCGAACTGGAACGCCATGAAAAAGCGGCGAGATTCGAGCTTGCCTTGGTGTGCCTATCGTTTCAAATTCTGCAAGTAAGGAACTCCGAACATGCATCGTGTTGTCCTCGTTGTCTTTGTGCTGGTGCTACAGTTCGATGCCTACCTTTTGTGCGCCGACGATCCACGATTACCAAAGGAGTTGAAGGCGGGGGCTGCTACGACGAACATCACTCCGTCGCTCGGCGAGCTTATTGTCGGTGACTTCTCGCCACTACCTGCGAACGATTTCCACGTTTATTTGCTTGTGCGGTGTTTGGTCTTGGACGATGGGAAAACGCGACTCGCTATTGTGCTGTGCGATAACGTAGGGATTTCGCGTGAAGTTTTTGACTTGGCAAAGACGTTGAATGAAAAATCCACTGGGTTGCCTGCCGCCAATCAGTTGATGGCTTCAACGCATACGCATTCGGCGACATCGGCTCGCGGCAAGAATGGCATGGTCTACGGTTCCGAACTTAACGACTATCAACGCTTTTTAGCTCGCCGAATTTCCGACTGCGTGAGCCTTGCAATTCAGCGTCTCGAACCGGCTCGTCTGGCTTACGGGTCGTTAGAAGAACCGTCACAACTTTTTAATCGCCGTTGGTTCGTGGCGAACGAAGTTGAGCGGCGGAATCCCTTCGGTGGCGTCGATCAAGTTCGCATGAACCCTCCGAGCACTTCGCTGATACGGCCCGCCGGACCAATCGACCCGCAGGTTTTTTTCATTTCAGTACAATCAGCCCAAGGTCGACCGATCGCTGTCCTTGCCAACTATTCATTGCACTACGTCGGAGGTGTCCCTTCGCGTACAATATCGGCTGACTACTTCGCAGTCTTCGCCAATCACTTAGCGAAACTACTGAAGGTAACGGAGTCCGATCCACCCTTTGTCGGAATCATGTCGAACGGCACCAGTGGTGATGTCAATAACATTAATCGCCTCGAACGCGGACCGAAATACGAAAGTTTTCAAAAGATGAAAGAGGTAGGCGAGCTAATTGCCCATCGCGTGTTTGACTCGATGCAAACACTCGATTATCAAGATAAGCTCGAACTCGACGCGCTG
>JANPLJ010001251.1:0-2015 GCA_031426475.1 Pirellulaceae bacterium
CGTTCCGCCAATGGCATGACCTTACGGTCTGCTATCGAAACGCTGGATGGCGGATGGAGAAAGAAGAGGTTGTTTTTGGAAAGGACAAGTCCTGGCAAACGGTGTTTGCTACGTTTGGTCGCAAAGATGGTCGATATGCGATGCTCGCCTATTGCCTGTTTGACCGCTCGAGCAGGCCATTGGAAGTCCCGGGGTATCTTGATCTATGGAGCTCGATTAAGCGGAGAATTGAAAAGCGGTTTTCGTTTTCCGCTGGAGAGCTCTTTCGAGAGCAAACCTGTTATCAAGTCCAAGTTTTTATGGAGATGGACCGCACGGATGCGGATACACAAGGCGAGCGAATAGTTGAACTCTTGGAAGAAGGGCGAGAACGAATTCGAGATCGAGGGCTTGATCGATTAAGGGATGAGAGATGAGGTTGCGCGAAGTCCCAATCACCACCGTTTTCAAGCAAATCGCCCAGAATAATGACTCAATATAAAGTAACGTCGAACGCCCGAGTAAACTCTCAACTGAAAGCCGCCTTGCCGGTCGTTGGGGCTTCGTTGCTCTGGTTGGCTGTTTGGGCCTGGAGCGCCTTCGTCGTGCAACCTCGAAGCATTGCGTTGTATGGAGAGAAAGCGCGTAAGGCGCTCCTCGATGCGAAGATTACCGATGCCGATGGAAACGTGGTAGATTTGAACAATTGGTTGACGAACGAGAGTTCGGAAACCCTTGTTGTACGACTCGGCCAACTGAACGATGCGAGTTTGTTTCTTCGGCGGTTGATCGATGTGACACCGGATGTCAGTCAATTGGTCTTGCAGCTAGCAACCGCCTCAGAAGCCTCCGCACAAATCAATGAGAGGTTATCGAGTCAGGCAATGCGCAACGGCGACGCAACTCGAGCGGAAGCCTATCGCAAGAAAGCTATGTCGGACAGCAGCACTGCCCAGGACATGATGGAGCGACTCTCACACCAAGATTGCGACGAAGCGGTGATTGCGAAGGCATGGGACCTGGCCCGGTCGCTAAGTGTACCGGTTCGAGACGAGAAATTGGTAAATCGACTTGTTGAAAATGCCCTGGATGTCCTGACGAAGGACCCTCCGAATAGGAATGGACGTGTCCGGCTTGCCCAGCTCAGAACACACCAGGCGTTTTCCGTGGTGAGCACGGACACAACCGAAGAGAGGGCTGGCTTACTTCGTGAAGCGATAGAGCTTATTTCCAATGTCGACTCGCCGTCGATGACGGAGCAGGCGTTTTTGGCGGAGGCACAAGATGCGTTTTCTCCAGAGCAAGCGATTCAAACGTCTAGCAACGCGTCACAAAGGTATTGGGGAGAGCAGTCGAGCGAAAAGGAATCTCCCGAAGCGCTCGCAGCAGTCTTTGGCTGCCTGTTGCAACTCGGTAGCTTCCAGGAGGCACAAAACCTCGCTGCCGGAAAATTGGCCGTGCTGTCCCCAAAGGATCAGTTTGTGTTTCGTGGCCTTTGCGCAGACTTTTGCGTACGTCGGGTTGTATGCCAAAACACGTTTCCTTTACCACAACGTCAAGTACCCATGGCGGAAACTTTAGTATTTGCGATGCGAATGGATGCACAGTCTTCGATGGTTGTTAGGCTGCTTGAACGGCTCGTTGTCAATACATCGGAGGATTCTCTTAGCCAGCAGCTATGTAACATCATTGCGAACGAAAAGGACGCATCGCTTCATCATTTGATTCTTTCCGTGCGGAACGCTATCGAAGAACGATGGGACGCCAGTCGCGAAGAAATTCGAAAGTCGATCCAAGGAGACCCGGGTTTATCCGCCGCTTTGGTCCCGATGGTAAGCCTGCTTGTCGAGAACCAGACGATATCGATCGAAATGGCTTCGCAGTTCCTCGATAGCGCACTGGAAATTTCTTCTGAAGCCACTGGTCTTTATTACGCGTCTGCAGTATTTTTTGAGAAGCACGAACGGCTGGAACAGGCGGCCGAGTGCCTGGAAAAAATTCTCGTCCAGACGAATAACGATTCACAGGTCCTCTCC
>JANPLJ010001252.1:0-2451 GCA_031426475.1 Pirellulaceae bacterium
ATGTGCTTCATCCTCGCTAAGACGCGATTCGGATCGCCGTCTCGTTGCCAATCGCCGATCGCGTGCCTGACCACGATATTTCCTAAGCTGTGTCCCACGATATCCATCGTCGGCTGGCCAGGAAAGGATTCTACGAGCTCACGAAACGCCGCTGCATGCTCGGCGATCGGCAATCTGGTACTCGCGTAACACGGTGCGACAAACGTCCCAAGCTTGTGTGCCACTAATGCGTTCGACAGCGATCTCATCGAACGAGGCGTTCTCATGAGACCATGCATCAATACGATCATGTGCTCGTAACGCACATCCCCAATGGATCTTCCGGTAAGTTCCAAAAAGGCTGAATCGCACTCCTCTCGCGTCCCCCATGCATGCCGCACGTTTCTAGCATCCAGCACTCGCCAGTGCCCTGTAATGGCATTCTTTTGCAACCGACAACCTGAAATCCATCGGTAGTCAGTCCAAAACTGAAGTCCACCTAACGTTGTTGTCTTCCAGTCGTGCATTAAAGCTATCTTGCTTCGAGGTAGGTGCGAGGTCCAACGATTTGTCTACAATGTCCTGCAACTTATCGTAAGCACTTTCTCGAATCCTAGGAAGGTTTCCAACAATGAACCGACGTCATTTTGTTTCTACCTCAGCGGCTGCGATGACTTTAGCGGTCGGAACTCGTTCATTCATCCATGCAGCTCCTTCGAGTACAAAGTTCAAGCTTCGATATGCTCCGCACTCTGGAATGTTTAAGGCGCATGCCGGAGATAATATTCTGGATCAGATCAAGTTTGCTGCGGACCAGGGCTTTACTGCATGGGAAGAAAACGGAATGCCCGATCGTAGCGTCGAAGAGCAAGAGAAGATCGGCAAGACCCTCGAATCGCTCGGAATGAAAATGGGCGTCTTTGTTGCTTATGGGAGTTTTGATGAGCCAGTATTCGCTCGAGACAATCACCCCAAACGCGAGCTCGTTTTACAAAAAATGCAATCAGCCGTGGAAATCGCAAAGCGCGTCGGAGCAAAATACTTCACCGTCGTCCCCGGTTCCGTCGACCAGCAACATATCGAAGATGCGAAGTGGAATAAGTACGGCGGACCGCGACTCCGAGAAGGCGTTCAAACGGCGAATACGATCGAGCTGCTCAAACGATGCTGTGCAATCTTGGAACCTCATCAGTTAGTCATGGTACTGGAACCATTGAACTGGGAAGTCAATCACGGCGGGACCTTTCTTCGTTCGACGGATCAAGCATACGCTCTTTGCAAAGCAGTTGGGAGTCCGTCATGCAAGATTTTGTACGATGTCTACCACGAGCAGATTACCGCTGGCAACATCCTCAACACAATGGATGCATGCTGGAGCGAGATCGCCTATTTCCAATCCGGCGATAATCCCGGACGAAAGGAACCTGGTACCGGTGAGATGAACTATCGCAACATATTCAAGCACCTTGCGACGAAGAGCACCGAGATCATCATCGGCATGGAACATGGAAATTCGCAAAAAGGCAAAGAAGGTGAACTCGCCGTCATCGAAGCCTACCGACAAGCCGATAGTTTTTAGTGCTCTTTGGCTGCTCTTTTGCAGCGACTCCGAAACCAGTGTATGATTTGATGTAAGCCTTCTCGAAGGCCGTCCTTCCG
This sequence comes from Pirellulaceae bacterium, assembly GCA_031426475.1. Classification (GTDB taxonomy): domain Bacteria; phylum Planctomycetota; class Planctomycetia; order Pirellulales; family Pirellulaceae; genus JAIYDQ01. Next base: position 1,639 of record JANPLJ010001252.1, read on the forward strand.
AAAACACATTGCCGTTCACTTCCCCGCCTAACCGCTCGTCACTCTGCTGAGACTCTTTTTGAATGGACTATCTGCTCGTACACTTCCGATTAGTGGGCCTTGTTGTACTCGTTTCGATTCTTCAAACACCTATTCGAGCGTCCGATGATTGGCCGATGTGGCGTTACGACGCGAATCGCTCGGCAGCTTCATCGAATCCACTCCCGGATGAAATGGGGTTGCTGTGGAAAAGCAGTTTCCCGGCTCGACGTCAAGCGTGGGATGACCCCCTCAACCTCGACTTGATGACTTACGATGAAGTCTTTGAACCGATCGTCATGGATGGCAAGCTATTCATCGGGTTCAATGACGCAGACAAGTTAATGGCGTTGGATGCGCAAACAGGCAAGCAACTATGGGTGGCCTATGCAGAAGCGCCCGTTCGTCTACCACCGGTAGGTTGGAAGAGCAAAGTCTATTTTTGCAGCGACGATGGATTTCTTTACTGCGTTCAAGCTTCTGATGGAAAATTGCTTTGGAAGTTCTCCGGTGCGCCCAACACTCAGCACGCGATTGGGAACCGTCGTCTCACGTCTGCTTGGCCAGCTCGAGGTGGGCCAGTGATCCGCGACGGAGTGGTATACTTCGCGGCCAGCATTTGGCCGTTCATGGGAACGTTTTTATACGCGATCGATGCAGAATCTGGGCGAGTTCAGTGGGTGAACGACAGCACGGGCTCGCAGTATATCAAGCAGCCGCACAGCGCGCCGTCGTTCGCCGGAGTTGCGCCACAGGGTGCCCTCGTTGCGACCCCACAGCAACTGATCGTGCCTG
>JANPLJ010001253.1:0-2578 GCA_031426475.1 Pirellulaceae bacterium
ACCGCTTCGGACGATTCGGTGATTTTGGAGGTCGGTACGTTCCTGAGACGTTGACGCGAGCTTTGGAAGAGTTAACGATCGAATACGCGAAGGCTCAAAGCGATCCTGATTTCCAAGCCGAACTCGACGAACTCCTGCATCGGTTCGTCGGTCGACCGTCACCGCTGTATCACGCCAAGCGACTCAGCGAAAAACTTGGCGGCGGTCAGATTTGGCTTAAGCGCGAAGACCTGAACCATACCGGTGCGCACAAAATCAACAATACGCTCGGCCAAGCCTTGTTAACCTTGAGAATGGGTAAGACTCGGGTGATCGCCGAAACAGGCGCCGGCCAGCATGGTGTCGCGAGCGCTACCGCGTGTGCACACTTTGGCCTGCCGTGTGTCGTCTATATGGGTTCCGAAGATGTTCGGCGTCAAAAGCCGAACGTCTTCAGCATGCGTTTGATGGGCGCTGAAGTTCGGCCCGTCGAATCCGGTTCACGGACGCTACGAGATGCGGTCAATGAAGCGATGCGAGACTGGATGAGCTCGGTTGAATCGACGCACTACATCATCGGCTCCGTGATTGGACCTCATCCGTTTCCGATGATCGTGAGAGATTTCCAAAGCGTCATCGGCCGCGAATGCCGCGATCAATGCCTTAAAGTCTTAGGACGTTTGCCCGACAAAATCGTTGCTTGTGTGGGTGGTGGCAGCAACGCAGCGGGGATGTTCTTTCCGTTTATCGAAGATCGACAAGTCGAGTTAATCGGTGTTGAAGCAGGCGGTCGCGGCAACACTCCTGGCGATCATGCGTCACCGCTTTCGTATGGTTCGCCTGGCGTGCTTCATGGCAGTTACAGCTACGTCATGCAGGACGAAGATGGCCAGACATCCGATGTTCATAGCATGTCGGCTGGACTCGACTATCCCGGTGTCGGTCCTGAACATAGCTATTGGAAAGACATGAACCGAGTTCGCTACACTGCTTGTCGCGATGATGAAGCCTTGGCCGCGTTCGATTTCCTGGCACGCTTGGAAGGAATTTTGCCGGCTTTGGAAACCTGCCATGCGATTGCCAAAGCGTCTGACATTGCGAAGACGATGAAAAAAGACGAGCATCTGGTGATCTGCTTGAGTGGTCGCGGCGACAAAGATGCCGCCGAGATCGCTCGACTCCGCGGCCAGGCATGGTAAGCTTCGGCCATTGTCGGCGTTCGCTCCGCAGATATGGGGCAGCGGCTCCGTCCGCTGGCAGTTCAGTTTCCCGCGGGCGGAGCCGCGGGACCACGTTTTCATTCACAGCCTATCCGCGAACGAAGCGAGTCTCTCGAGCACTCACTGCGTAACGAACTCATCCTCATCCACTTCCTCACACACAGTACCACCGAATTAACGCTTTATGTCCGCCATCGACGACCTTTTCACCCGACTTCGCCGCGACGGCAAAAAAGCCTTTCTACCGTTTATCACCGCTGGGGACCCGGACTTGGCATTCACCCGCAAGCTCTTAACCAGACTCGACCAGCTTGGGTGCAATATGGCGGAAGTGGGTATTCCATACAGCGACCCAATCGCCGACGGTCCAGTCATTCAAGCCTCCTATACGCGAGCCTTGAACAAGAAGATCAAACTTGATCAGATCTTCCGCGAAGTCGGTTCGGTCGCGCCGACGCTGACGATGCCGCTGGTAACGATGGTAAGCTACGCGGTCATCTACCGTGTCGGGCCGGCAGTGTTCATTGAACAAGCGAAAGCGGCTGGATTCTCGGGAGCGATTGTTCCGGATCTGCTGGTTGAGGAAAGCGACGCTTTGGCAAGCATCTGTCGTTTAAGAGATTTTAGCCTTGTCCAATTGGTGACGCCGACAACCCCCCCAGAACGCGCTCTGCGTATTGCCGAGCGATCGTCGGGCTTTTTGTACTTCGTGTCCGTCACCGGAATCACCGGCGAACGAACGGAGCTGCCGGAGGGTTTAGTCGATCGCGTTAGCTGGCTTCGGCAACGCACTCCGCTGCCAATCTGCATCGGATTTGGAGTCAGCCGCCCCGAACATGTTCGCATGCTTGCACCCGTTGCCGACGGACTGATCGTTGGTTCGGCGATCGTACGTCACATGGCGGCGGCTGAGAATGGCCAAACCGAGTCTGCGCTTGCCAACATTGAATCGCTCGTCAAAGAGCTCATGGGTGCCATGAATGGCATAGGCTATAAATAGGATTTCAGCTGATGTAAAGTATTGTCGAACCGCTTCACTGGCTGGAAGCCTACGCTACTTTTCCACTAGAAATATTGAATCCCTTCTATGCTCCTTCAAAATTCGAATAGAACTTCGTTGGCTTGGTTAGCAACGATCGCGTTGGCTGGTCTCGCTATTGGTGGCTGTGGCCCTTCGGCGAAACCTGCGAGCGATCGTGCCGCAACATCCGACAAAACAACGATCCCCAGCAAACCACCGGAATTAACCGAGGATCCGTCTGCGGCACAGGCGATTTCGGGAGTACCGTTGGTCCAAATTGTTAAGAAGAACGACCATATCATCAGCGTCGACTTTCGCCAATGCGGTGACGGTTGGGCAAAAAACCTCGCCGGGATTG
>JANPLJ010001254.1:0-14653 GCA_031426475.1 Pirellulaceae bacterium
ATTTGGCCGAATCCGTTTCCTTCGATGTTGCACTAGAATTGATCTCGTGCACCGCCAGCCAACCGACGGCGAGAATGCCCAAAACGAGGACTGTTGGCACGCCCTTAATGACGATCGAAACGAGCTTTGCAATGCCCTTCCGTGAGTCCAAATAGGAAGATTTGTCTTCTTGCTTCAGCATTAATGATAAGTCGAGATCGGGCACCGTCGTCTGAAGTCGTGCGACTTCGAACGTATCGCATTAAACGTGGTATTTCAAGCTTCATCCGAATTCTTACGAATTCCGATACCCTCTTAGTCTAAGTTAGATGAGCCGCGAACGCGATTGTCTTGAGGCTGTCTGTCGGAACTTCTCAAGTTTATTTCGAAGTCGACACTCTTAATGCCGGGGTTTCCCCGTCAAGCGGGCTTCTCGGACCACGATCTGAGATGAGCCCGATGAGAACGCGAGAGCCTGAAGCGTAAGCGAAGGAAAGCCTAGGACCGCAAGTAAGCGAAGTACAGCAAAGATTCGAATTTTTGTCGAGAATCGAAGTTGCTCCGTTCTATTCGATTCGCCGCTTACGCTTCGGGCTCTTGTTTTAACAATGCGAGGATACTTCTCATTTAAAGTCTTCCGAACATTGGGCCGACGTTACGAGATTCGCTTGTCGCGTTCGATGAACGCATAGGCGTTGTGGTTATGGATCGATTCGAAGTTTTCTGAGAAGCACTGGTACCAGACGATGCGATCGTCGGCATTGAGTGTCAAAGCCATATCGCGAACGATGTCTTCAACAAACTTTGGGTTCTCGTAGGCTCGTTCGGTCACCCATTTTTCATCGGGGCGCTTGAGAACGGCGAAGACTTGCGTCGAAGCACATTGCTCAATCATTCCGAACAACTCTTCGATCCAAAGGTGTTGGCCTTCTGCCAATCGGACCCGAACTGTCATCTCGCAGCGTTGATTATGAGCACCATACCGCGAGATCTCCTTCGAACATGGGCAAAGACTCGTAGCAGGAACTTTCATCCCGAGAATAAAGTCATCCGTCCCGTTGCTTGCGACTTCAAAAGTTACATCGATATCGAGTTTGCCGGGCTGTCCTGTAACGGGCGCTTTCTTGTCGATAAAGTAGGGGAAAGTCAGTTCGAGGTGAACCTCTTCCGACTTGAGACGCTCTTTCATGGCTCGACAAACTTCGGTCAGCGAATCGCTACTGAGTTCGTCGTGATTCTCGTTGAGCACCTCTAGAAAGCGGGACATGTGGGTCCCCTTTTGGTCGTGTGGTAACGCCACGTACATGTTGACGGTTGCAACGGTATGCAGCAAACCGTCGCCATTCAAGCTGTCCGGTTTCCGAAGAGAAATAGGATATCGAATCCCTTTGACCCCAACCTTGTCAATCGGAACGTTTCTACGGTCGCCGGTCGACTGGATATCGGGTAAGGCATGCGTTTTGGGCAGTTGCGGTGACTTGAGAGGCGTGGCCACAATAATCTCGGCGATTGAAAGTAGGGCAAACAAACAGAAATCAGCAGTACTTTACACGATAGGCGCTGCCCATGAGTTGTCTAGTGTAAAATTCACCAGCCACGTTCTTAGCCCCTCGTCGAAATGGGGGTGCGCGGGCGGGACGCTCGCCATGTCCCCGTGTCTGCGGACGGGACGTCCGCGCTCCGAATCGCGGCAAGTTGAACTAGTGCTTCATCCAACTTAGATTTTAGTGTGGGTAGCCAATATTCGTCAGAATTTGGACGCAGCTCGACAGGCGATGTCCACTGCGCTTCATCCGAAGTCTTACGACATCGGCTACGAATTGAAACCCAAAATCTAAAATTGGACGGAGCACTAGGCTCCTTGAAGCGTGGCGATCAGGGATCTTGGGCCGCCGTGGTTTCTGTGCTCGCACAGGTAGATTCCCTGCCAAGTTCCTAAAACCAACCGTCCCTTTTCGATAGGCAAAATCAGGCTGCACCCCAGCATGCTCGATTTGACGTGAGCCGGCATATCATCTGGCCCCTCGATCGTGTGAATCAGGGGTTGGTTTTCAGGGACAACGCGATTGAATACGGTCTCCATGTCGACTCGCACGTCTGGATCGGCGTTCTCATTGATCGTCAACGAGGCGGACGTATGAAGCAAAAAAAGGTGCAACAGTCCAACAGAAAAGTTCTCGATTTCAGAAATTGAAGACAAAATTTCTTTCGTGACTAAGTGAAACCCTCGACGACGCGCACTCAGTGTGAAACGGTGTTGATGCCAGCGAATACTCATGCAATTGAATTTCTACAGGGACAAAAGTGAGTGGGAACAACCAATGCGGCCTACCGAAAAAGCCGCCTCGTCGGCCTCTATCATATGCTAATGGCGATATGAGTCGCATTACCGAGGGCGTTGCGACAATGTGTCTATGCAGCGGTCCAGGATCGATTTATCCGATCGTCCGACAAAGTTCGCCTTGATAGCAAAACCTACCGGTCTTATGGACCTCCTGCAACTGACCAATCGACGTTGACATGGCCGAGAACATTGCATAAAGCAGGGAAAATTTGCTTGACATAGGGCCGCCGCCGCTAATAATTTGTGGATCAAGAAAATCAGCCAGTGCGGTACAAAGTCGTACGATCCTTTAATTACTGTTTTGGAGTTACGAATCGAATGAGTGGTGTTTGCAAGAACGTCTTTGAGGCCATTTTGAAGTATGGACACGATGAGGATTTCGATCCGATGGTGGACAATCACTTCATGCCAACCGACGCTCCAGCGGGTTCACAAGAGAAGATCGAGATTTTGCGACGACGCGTCGAGTTTGGGCAGCCATTGTGGCACGACGACGATCGCGTAGATTACAGCGGTTTGACTGGTGCGATTCGCCCACGTGAGTAGCGGACACGGATGACTTTGGGGGGATGGATTCGCCCGTTCGAGAGTTCAGTACACAGAAAAACCCGGTAAGCTCGCTTGCCGGGTTTTTCGCTTGATTGTGGCAAAGTACGAAGGAAGCAATCGGTTATCTTCGAGCGGGCGAGGAAACCAATTGAGCTTTCATCGAAAGGAACGTATCCGTGGCTGATCGTTTCTCTCTGGTCCGACCCTCATGCGGTTGGGAATCAGCGATTCAACAATGGCTCGGGCCGCGAGCCTATCGGATCATCTCCCAGCGAAGCGATGTGGAGCAATTGCCTTGGACGGCAATCGTCATGTCCCATCGTAACCGAAATCCCGAACTGTCGGCAGATTGGCGTGTTGCGGTCGAAAAAGCACTGCAATATTGCCGGTCATCCCATTCTCTCCTCTTGGTGTCTGACAGCACTCCTCTCGGTCCGTTTTTGATACATGCCGCCAATCGCATTCAGATTCCCCTTGTACAGCTTCGTTTGCCTCTCGCCAGAGAATCACGAAACGAGTGGACGCAGCGTGTGCGCGACGCCATGTCGCATTCGGAATCGTCCGAAACGCAATTGTGGGTCTCGCCGATCGATGACGCAGCCGCGTTACAGGATGCGAACGATCCCAGTGCATCGGCTCCGCCTTTGTGCACCGATTTCGAGACGTTGCCACTGGTCGATCGAGCATTGATCGCGTTGGCTGATAAAGTCCAAGTCATTTCGGTTGCTCCCGGAAGCAAGACCGAGCGACTGATCCGACTGCGTCTGGACGATGCTCGATTTCCAACCGCTTCGGTTTTTGTAGCAATGAAGCATCCTGCGAAGCCTGCCTCGATTGCCGCGCACGAAAACTTATTAGATCACGGCGCAGTTGGATGGCTACACCCGCCAAGTGTCGACGAGTCCACCATCGAAGCATGCGGTTCACCGAGAGTACACTTGTCGCAGGCGAGTTCAAGCGATATCGCTTCTCAGGTATCAACGCATGTTCCTTGGTTCAAGTACACACTGCAAACGCACAGTTCGTCTGAAGCGTGGCCGTACCTTTCGCACTGCACACGCGCTCGTACCGGCCCATGGCCCGACCAATCGAAAGTTGGCTATTACGATAGTCTGATTGCTTCGCGGCATGGCGACGATTTAAACGCTACCGCTTTCGACACCTTGAAGCGGATACTTCTTCAACAGCGACTGGTTGCTTCGAGCGATCTCAATCGATCCGGTATGCCAACTGTTTCTCTAACAGCTGTTCCGTTGCAAACGTTGCTTCCAAGACGCCAGTTTCAGTCGCATTTGGGACGTTGGGATTGGGAGTCGTATGGAATCTGCATCCATCGACGTTGGGCCGAACAAAATGGCGGCCGACGCGTTCTCTACTCCAGCGCTGTGGACTGGAAAAAGCTATCGCCGCAAGATCGCCCCTTCTTTCAACCAACCTGCGATGACGAAAACCCAGATCGTTCCGATTGGGAACGAGAACAAGAGTGGCGAATTGTCGGCGACATACATTTGGCCGACATTCCCTTCGAATCAGCCTTTGTGTTTGTACCGACGAAGCGTGAAGCAGCGCAACTGGCTACGATTTGCCGATTTCCGATCATGGTTGTGTGAAAACATATCGCGATTGCGGTTCGGAACGAACGAGAATTTACGGACTGAGAATGATAGAGACAGAAAAATTGGGGCAGGAAATGTTTTAGGGATTCCGCTTTCCCGTCGTTACGTCACGGGCCACCGCAAAGATCGTTCGTTCCTCCAAAACCGCCTTGGCCGACCATTCCAATGTTAAGTATCTTCCGGATGCGTCGCGATATCGATTGCGAAAACGTTGCACAGGTTTGCCGTCGAGCAAGGTGCTCATCGCGAGAGTCGTTCGTTCGCAGTCGTCGGGATGCACGAATCCCAGGAACGGGCGCGAAATCAATTCGGACTCGGTATAGCCCAAAACTCTCGAAAAATTCCCATTGACGCGTAGGAAATAGCCGTCAAACGAGGCCATACAGAACAAATCGAGACTGATTTCGAAAAATCGATGCCAGTCTTTCATTCCTTCCTTTAACATCGATTCCACATAGGCCGTCACTTCGGCGGCAACAACTCCCGCGTCGCCGGGACGATTCTCTGGATCCACGGCGATGCAACGCTGGGCCAAGCGAACCATAGGTTTATCGGAGCCGATGCGTTCCAATTTATCGTGAACGTCTGACAAGTTCGCAGCGACAGCGCTTAACAAAACCTTAGACGGGTTATTGCCAACATAGGTGGGTTCGCCCGTCAGTATTTCGCACAGCATCGCGCCTAATCCGAAGACATCGGATCGAAGACCAACGGCTTCACCGCGCGCTTGCTCGGGCGACATATACGAAGGCGTACCATCGACGTAACTGGTCGCAGACGTATTGCTGCCAAACGCATGACCGGTTGGACCACGATCTTCATTGTGGGGTCCTGAATCGAACGGGATGGAGACACTGTTGTCACATATTCGTGCAAGCCCCCAATCCATCAAGTGAACTTCTCCGAACGATCCCACCATGACATTGCTTGGCTTCAAATCGAGATGAACCACGCCCCTGGAATGGCTATAAGCAAGCGTCTGGCAAACCTTCTCAAAGATTTGCAAATGGTGTGATGTATTCGACGGTTGGGCCTGCAATAGACTTTGAAGCGTATGACCGTTAATCAGTTTCATTGCAAAGTACGGACGCCCATCGTCGAGCCGCCCCAATTCGTAAACTGGAACAATGCCAGGATGTTGAAGATTTGCTGTCACTTGCGCTTCCAGAAGAAATCGTTCGACGAGACGCGTTCTGGAAGCATGTTGTCGCAAGAGGAGTTTGCAAGCAACATCGCGACGAAAAACGTCGTCATGCGCCCGAACAATGATGGCCATCCCGCCACAGGCGATGGATTCGCGAACGATGAATCGTCCCAAATGCTTCGGGAATTCTGGGCGAGCTAGCACAATGTCCGAATCGCCCGTCGTCAATTCGCTGGCATCCAGCAGGACCGTGATCTCATTTGGATCGGGAAGCAACTGCTTCGGGTCATCCAAATGACAAATATCCAAGCCATCATCGGTTGTCAATTCATCAGACTCTGGATCCACCGTAACCTCCAAGGCAAATAAATCTCAAAAGAGGTGATCTCAATTCTACACGACGCGGAGTGTTTTCCGACCAGTGCCCAATTGATTTTGCTATGGAAATTGATAGGCCGGATTCTTCGGGTCGAAGTCTGCTTCCGTTAGCCCCACATTCAGTTGGATGTCTTGGTAGGTGTATTGCTCTTCCAACGGCGCTTCGTCGCTTGGTTTATTTGGCCAGAGGTAGGATTCGTATCGAAGCGGAAGATGCCGATCGGTATCCAGATAGATTCTCGCGATATGAAAATCAAAGTCAGGTCGCTTTTGGGGATGTTTCACTTCGATCAACACAATCGGGCGATCATCGAAGTGTTCTTTCTCACGTATCGTAACTTCGCAATCCCCCAAACGGCGATCGCGCTCGCCCTTTTCGATCAGCTTTACGTACAGATTCCCCATCCCGATTCCAGTAATCGGATATTTGTTTCCCATCATGGCCAGCGATCCATCGGGCGGCAGCGTGACACTCATCAGATTGAAGAGCCCCGATTCATGGGCGATAAGATTACCATCGTTTTTCCCTTCGACCCAAATAACCTCGCGGCCGCGAATACTTTTAGGCGATTCGAATCGAAGGTATGCGTGCAAAGGTGTTTCTAGTTTGTTGTCGACCAGACGTCGATTGATGATCTTGACCATCATTCGATTTTCCTCGCCTAGCTTTCCGCCGATTCGCTCGCGTTTGAGCATCATGGCGGTATAGTCGACGACGTTCTGTGAAAAAGCGTCAAGTTCACTTCTTGCAAGCTTGAGAACCGGGTCGAGAGGATGCGGTCCAAGGGGCTCAGATGCGATTTCCGTCGAGAGACTTGTGGCCGACTGGGACTTCAAGTCGACATGGGTGTTCGTTGACGCATTCGGGACGTTGGCCGAGTTGAAGGGAAAACCGGCTCCTCGGAATCGCAACCACACGACCGTCAAAAGAATGACCAACGCAAGCGCCAAACCAACTCGAATCTTCATTCGTGCAGACCGAATTCGCGACCTTGATCGAGCCACGGCTGGATATCCTCTTTTACGATAGCGCGGGCGAGTAAAAAACCGCGAGTAGTCAGCGAAAAATCGCGATGTGTATGATGCACGACTAGCCCTGCGGCACACAACTCGCGAAAACCCTCGAGAAATTGAACAGTCACTTCAGGTTTTCCAGGGTCTCGAAATCCGATCGTCTGCGTATCATCCAGCTCAATGTAGACAGCCAGCATACGGGCTGGGGCCTCAAACGCCGTATGCGAGCCTTTGATCTCGATCATTCCACGGTAGTGAGCGGCAAATAGAATCGCTTTGGCTTGCGGCGACAGTTTCTCAAGAGGGACTTCGGGCTGATCGATGATCGCTTGCGAGGTGAGCTGGGCTAATGCAACCAGGACAGGCGCACCGGCCCCCAAGGCTTCCCAGCTCCCCGTCAAATAGTGATCGACTGGGGTGAGTTTGGTGACCGCGCGAATCGGTTTCGAAAAATCTTGCAACTCATCCATGGAAAAGCTTCTACTTTGTTGCAATCGCCTGCTGGAGAGGTCGCAGAACATTTTCGACGACATGCCGGTCCAAGAAATCACATCCGATGTCCGATAGTCGATTCAATTCCGCAACAAAGTCCTCGTCGGGACCGAGCGACTCGAATCGACGAACTGTCATGTAGACACTTAGTTGCTCTTCGCCGTACTCACCGGTCCGAACATGAAAGCCCGTCGTTCGCGATTCGAAGTTGAGCCGCACTTGCGTCGTACACTCTTCGTCGAGCGTAAATTGAAAAGAAGGTTCATACGACAGAAGCGACGAATTTCCGTTGGGACAAAGCCCTTCTAGCGCCGATGGTAACCCGAGCGTGTCTGCCAGCAGTTGGTTGTGATTGCCTCGATAGGTGTAGTCAAAGCCAAACATGACGCTTAGCGATTCGCAGTCGAGTTTGGATACTGCGAGCGCGTGCGGAGCGAGCTCCAGGATTTGTCGATGTTGGTCGAGAGCATCCTCCAGCGAAGGCGGATTGACGGTACCCGAACACAATCGCTTCGGCTCAACACCGATCCAGCGATAGCCACCCGCGTCTTTGTCTTCCTCAAGAACGAATTCGTTTCGTTCACGAGTGTAGAAATTTCGCATTTGCGGATAACGCTTTTGAACCAGCTCGAAAAAATGGAGCATGGTCTCACGCTGCTGCGGCAAATCCATTTCAGTCTGCAAATGGAGGTTCATGTAGAAATCGTCGCTTAGCGATGCATATCGATTCATCGGTCAATCCGATCTAGTAAAAGAGACAATATTAGAGTGGCAGAAGTCGAGGCGCGAGAGGCACTGCTACTTGCCGGCCCAGTAGTCGATGACCTGGACTTTGTCCAAGTGAGGTTTGAGGATTTCGACGAATTGCATGTGGGCCGCATGTGTCAAATAAGTTTGACGGTCCTTTTCGGAAGCGAAAGTTACCAAAAAGCAATGCGTGAATCCGTTCTCTAAGCCTTCTGGGCTATTGTTCTTCCCGAACTCGAAATCAGCCATTTCCGAGATCTTGGTTGGAAGTGCGCGAAAAGCGTCGACAACTTGCGACACCTGAGCAGGAGTGCTGCTGTCCTTGAATTTGAACTGGACGACGTGCCGAAGGAGCTTTCCTGATTCCGAATTCGCCGCCGTTCGACTCACTGCAATACCTCCGCCAAATAGGCTTCCCAAGACGACTGCCGGAATGAGAATCGCTAAAACCATCATCCCCCAACGCCCGCCAGAACAACACGACTGATTCGTTGAATACATGATGAAAATCTTCCTCGGGTGATAATGATATAGGGTTCCCTACGCCGCATCTCGATTATAGGACGCTTCGCCAAGTTCGCCACTATGTTCTAGCTGGACTATGCCATTTTGGAGGGAGTCGAATAGTCGACGCGTTGGCTTTTTCCAGTCATTTCGACGTTTTAGCCATCAGGTGTCGAAATAGTCACCAAATCTAAAATTGGTTCGTTGGGCTTCCAGTGCTGTGCCAAAACCTGAGTCTATCGGCGTTGACCTAGCCTTCTCGACCGAGAATCAGTCATGGAACGTTTTTCCAAACATGGTGAAATAGAGGTCGACATTCTCTTCGAAACGGGTCGACAAGCGTTCAACTTCCACTTTGGAGGTTGACGACGCTTTTCGAATCGTTTTCACCAACGAACTAGCTAGTACGAAGTCGACTCTATCTGCTTCTTTGAATGCGATCGGAGCATATCGAGTCTCTTCCCACAGCGGTAAGACAGGCTGATTCCAATGACTGCGTGTGTGCGATGACGACCCAGTTGGGTCGACAACGGGGGAGCTCAAAGTGGGAGCAAGTAACGAATCTGGCGCGCTGGCTAGTTGCAAACCGTTTGGAGCAGTGAAGAAGCGTAGGATGCTAGCCAATTGGTTCTGACGTACAACAGATGTGTCCGTTGCGTTCACACGTCCATCTTTGTTTACATCGTGAATACTGGAAATACCAACCGAATCTGCGGCAATCGATTGATTCTGACGAACGATCGATGTATCGGTCGCGTTGGTTCGGACTGTTATTGGCGAACCGACGTTGCCCGAGTTCATATCGGCGACCGCATTGCCGAAGTAAAAGACGTCATTGGTTGCCAAACCCGTATTCGCATTGGCGACCGCGGTCACTCGCAGCCAAGTATTCCGGATCGCATTGTCGGCGAATTCAATCTTCACACGATTCGAGCCAGCGACTCCGCCTCCAGGAAAAACGCTGATCGTTGCTACCGCCGCCGTCGCGATAAATCCTGAGACGTCTATTCCATCCCATGTTGCAAACTGAAAATCGGACGCCGTAGGCGTTCCAGTCTGATTGGCGAAGTCAACGACGATTCCATTGAGTCCTTTTTGATAGTTCGTATAGCTGGCGAACGAAGTCGTTTGGCCCGGCAACAACGCCTCCTTGGTATTGTCGATTGAATTGATTGGATTCCCCGTTCCGTTACCGAACACGTTACTTGAGGATCGATTGTAGAAAACTCGACGATTGGCAACGGAACTGAATTCAGCGACATCCAATACGTTGATTACGAACACGGAGCTGCTCGTACTGGTATCGGAGCTAGTTGCTCGAACCGTTATGGAATGACTCGTTGCCGTTTCATAATCAAGCGGCCCCGCAACGGTCACAACTCCGGTTGTTGGGTTAATCGCAAAGCGGCCTCCGGCATTGTCCGTGAGTGAGTACGTAACCGTCTGGCCTAAGTCAGGCTCGGTCGCGTTCGCCGTAATCCCGACCAATGTCCCTACCGGCGAGTTCTCATTGACTTGATTCGCCACCGCCGACGAATCGGTGACTGGTCCAACATCGGATACGGGAGCATAGGGCTTGGCGAACCACCAATTGGATGCTGTAGTGGTTGCTGCTGCAGCAGTCACCATCGAATAGGTCAACGAGGTCGGTGCGTTGCTGGAATTGTTGGTTCGATCGAGCTGCAGATACTTGCCGGTTTGCGGGTGAATGATGTTTCGCCACCCGTATTGCTCTTGAGCGATGGTCCACTCGACGGCGGTTCCTGTTGTGTTGGCTGGAGCAAAGTCGAGAATTGTCCCGTTGTATCGAAGCAATCGACCGTCCTTGCCAGACACGATGTACTTCTTGCCACTACCTGCGTCTCGCAATTGCCATTGAACCGTTGCATCCTCCGTTCGAATCGTCGAAGCGCTTAAACTATTACTGCCTGTGTTGGCGATTCGATGGGATGCCGAACGGTTATGCAAAACATAGGGGGTGTTATTGCGAATGGATGTATCGTTATCCCACGTTGAGTACGCTTTTCCATACGGAGTCAACGTTCCGTTGGTGGAACGGAAGTTGGATCTTGGATTGGTTAGATCCCATGAATTCGTGGGCGAATCACCTGTAAAAACAAACATCGCGTATTTTTCCAAATTGGCTTTGGATTCGGCTCGCCACAAAAACTCCAGAATGAAGTTGTAGTTCGACTCTTCGGACCAGCCGCCGCTTCCGTTAGACCAATCGACGATGGAAAACTCAGTCAACCACACTGGTCGTCCGTTGCCGAGAGCTTGGACGGCGTCGATACGATTCAAGATCGTATTGACGTTTGGGGGTGCATACCAATGCATCCCCGTGTAGTCGACTCGATAGCCAAGTGCATCCACTTGATCCGAGAAAACTCCCAACCACGCTGTTTCGCCGCCGGTGGCATTGGCGGGCGATATCAGCGGGACATCCGCCGCAACCAACTGCGGCCAAAGCTCGACAGCGCGTTCCACCGTGAGATTCGATTGGTCCGTATGGTCAGGCTCATTGAAGCCCAAAAGAAACTGCGGTTTTACGTTGTTCTGCCAATCAGAGTATCTGTCAATCAAATTGTTAACGTTCGCTTGGCCTCCTCCCCATTGCATCGGAGCGAATAGGAAATCCTTGTCGATGACCGCAGGATCGTTTGCGTTCGCCGTGCTCGGCCCCCAGTTGTACGCCCAGCTAGCCCCGAACTGACCAACATATCCCCCAGTTCCTTTCTTGGTATTGTTGCCGATAAAGGACGTTGTCCACTCTTGGCGATCTACAGGATTCACATTGGTGTCGCGAGCCTTTTGCGTTACCACAGGTGAAGCACCAGAAACATCTACATCCAAAACCATCCCCGACCGTACGTTCACTATCTGGAAGTACCCGCTATCGGTTGGTATCAATTTCCACAATTGATGAGGCGACGCCGAATAGTCTCCCTCGACGGCGGCCGCTCCACTCGCAATAGAGGCTCCAGCGACCTCAATCGC
Source organism: Pirellulaceae bacterium (assembly GCA_031426475.1). Taxonomy (GTDB): domain Bacteria; phylum Planctomycetota; class Planctomycetia; order Pirellulales; family Pirellulaceae; genus JAIYDQ01. Next base: position 11,765 of record JANPLJ010001254.1, read on the forward strand.
CTTTCCGGTATCGCGATTTCGTATTCGGTAGGCGTCCAAAGCGTACGAGTAGAGCAACTGGAACTGGACTGATTCGTTGACCGTTGCTGCACTGGTCAGAGATGATCCGGTGGCGGATGAGACGAGCGAGTTACTGTTTACTCGAGCATTGATGCGGTAGAAGCCATCGCCGTATTGATCAAATCGGGTGGTAGGTTTCGAAGCAATGTTAACGGAAGTGCCGATCGGATAGCCAACCGAACCATCGGATGTTGCAGTGGCAGGTAAGACGACGAGCTCGCGAATTCGACCGAACGGAGAAGTGAATCCGACGCGAATTGCGGTCGCGGTAACTGGCGACGCAAAGTTCACCACCAACGCATCCGAAGTGTTAGTCGATACGAGATTTCCAACCATCGTACCCGATGAAACACTCCCTCCGGAAACCGGGAGCCACCCCGAGGCACCATTGGCATACTCGATTGTAAAACTAGTGAGGGGTGACACCACGCTGCTTCCGCTCGCGACGCCGGAGTACAAATGAATCGATCCCACAAGATGCGCGGTTACCAGTTTTACGTCGATGGTATGTGGACCCGTGCTACTATCTGCCAGCCATCTCGAGTTGTCATCAACCCAACCATCCACCGCATTGATTCCATAGTTAGTGGTATAAACGGACGAAACGTCTGGACCAAGCTGGGAAGCAAGATTGAGATCTACGCCCGTCCCCAACGGGAAATCTCCCGGCGGTAAGAGCACGAACTCCTTAACGCGAGCAGTGGCGACCGTCGTGTAAAATCGAAATTGTGTCGCTCCTGTTACCGTTGATGCAAACGGTACTTTCACCTCGGTCGCCGTATTGTTCGTGACGCTCGCAGCGGTTACCCATGCCCCACCCGAAAAATACTGAATCGAGAACGAGCTGACGGTCAGGGTATTATCGATCCCCAAATACAAATGGGCAGAACCGACCGCATAAGGAGCAGACAATGTAACTTCGAGCCAATGGGGGCCGGTGTTGTCGGAAGCCCATCTAGACTCGTTGGATACAATCCCGTCGACAACAGTATCTGCAAAGAATCCACTAGCACTGGAATCCGCAGATACAGACTGAAACTTTGCCAAGTCGATCACCGCAAGTAGCTGACGAGGCTCCAATGCTTCAAAGCACGGTTTTCGAGTGACAAGGTCTCGTACGCGACGCCGAACGCTCATCCGATTTTCAGTCATTTCGTTGCCATTCATAGCAGTGGTAGGTATGAAAACTTCTGGGCTAAACAAACTGAGGCGAATCGCAACCATTTGGCTAGCTAGGATCAGTTTTGTTTACGGTTTATTGCAAAGCTCCAGCTTTTTGTGCGGTAATTGTCAGTCTAACAAAAGATGTGATGCGTACCATTTAAAAAAGATTCACTCGACGAGAATTTGCTTCTTGCGTGCGGCCATTCGTTTTGCGAAACTAGTTTTCACTTGGTATCCCCCATGTTTTCTCCTTGAAGACGGACCAGGAAGTCCGTCGTACGACAAAATTAACAGCCCGCAATCGCGCGGGAGTCGGAAGATAAAGCAATGTGCGGTATAAGATGGTTTTCAGCCTCGTGAAACGCGTCGGAACGGCTTTGTACAGGCTGGAAGGCTTTGCTACAGAAACCGAAGTATGAAAGTCAAAATAAGAATGAAAGCTCCCTTGCTTGCCAGTTTGCTTTGGTTGTTTGGAGGTTTAACCGTCTTTGCCGAATCCAAGCCGAATATCCTGTTTGTGCTCACGGATGATCTGCGTTCGGACGCGATCGGGATTGGGGGCAACCCGCATGTAAAGACGCCGAATATCGATCGGCTCGGGAAAGAGGGCGTCTATTTCAAGAATATGTTCTGCACGACGTCGCTATGTTCACCCAGTCGAGCGAGCATCCTGAGTGGCCTTTATGCTCATCGGCATGGTGTCGTGAACAACTTCACCGAGTATCCGACAGGCTTTAAGAGCTTTCCGATGGTCCTGCAATCTGCTGGATACGATACCGCCTATATCGGCAAGTGGCATATGGGTGAAGAGAATGACGAACCGCGACCTGGTTTCAATTGGTTCGTCACTCACAAAGGTCAGGGCAAGTATTTTGATACGGAATTCAACATCAACGGTCAAAAACGGGAAGTCGTCAAAGGCTACTACACGACGGTCGTTACCGATATGGCCGAGGAATGGTTGAATCGACCGCGCGAGACAAAGCCTTGGTGTTTGATGATCGGCCACAAAGCGCCCCACAGTTTTTACTTTCCCGAACCCAAGTACGAAAAGACTTTTAACGACGTCCGCGTAACCTATCCGGAAACCGCTTTCATGCTGGACGATAAGCCCATCTGGATTAAAGAGCGACGCTACACTTGGCATGGTATCTATGGTCCGCTTTTCGAATGGCGTAAAAAGTTCCCCGACGACTCGCCAGAAGCAGTTAAGGACTTCTAAGCGATGACGCGTGCGTATTGGGGCACGATACTCTCGGTCGACGAAAGCATGGGACGCCTGTACGAGTTGCTGAAGAGTCGTGGTGAGCTCGATAATACGATCATCGTCTTCATGAGCGACAATGGGATTTTGAACGGCGAGCATGGGATGGTCGATAAACGGACGTCGCATGAACCAAGTATTCGAATCGTCCAGATCGTGCGATTTCCAAACCTAGTTGCTCCATCGCAGCCCAAAACAATCGAGCAACAAGTGCTCACGTTGGATGTAGCGCCAAGTCTTTTAGAGTTATGCGGCGCTCCAGCTCTACCCAACCTCGACGGCCGATCGTGGGTCAAGCTCGTTCAGTCTGGCGATCCTGAGTGGCGCAAGTCATGGCTGTATCATTACAACTACGAGAAGCAGTTTCCATATACTCCGAACGTTCGAAGTGTCCGTACTGA
>JANPLJ010001255.1:0-1624 GCA_031426475.1 Pirellulaceae bacterium
TTTCAAAACTCGCGACCGGCTTCGCCGTCTGATCGCCGCTGCGCGAAAAATATCCGCCCAGAACCGCTCGGCATATGCTTATTTAAGGTCTAGCTGCTTGTTCCGGCCTACCATGGTCTCGCATTTCCGTAGGCCGGAACAAGTCGCCAGTAGGCCGGAACAAGTCGCTAGCAAGCTTGGATGTTGAATAAATCGTTGGCGACGCCGTTCCGGCAATCCGAGGTTTCCGATTGCCGGAACTGGAACTGAATCAGAATCGGGAGGGCGACGCCATAGCTCTAAACATCTTTTGGACAGAGTTGATAACGAATACCCTGAAATACAAGCGTTTTTCTCAGTTGACCTCAATGAGGCCTCTTGATCCAAGCGACTCAAAACGGACCTCACTAAAAACCTCGTCAATTTCCCTGTGTTTTTCGTGGTTTTCCGGTGGTCAAAGATGTTTAGAGCGGTGGCGTCGCCCTCCCGATTGTGAGTCAGTTCCAGTTTGAGGCCTGCGGGCCTCTTACGAAAGCAGGAAAGCCTTCTAGGAACGGACGACCTTCGAGGCTGAAAGACTCCGCTTCCGAAAGTGTGGAAAATCGGGATGTAACGGAGTATGATGGGAACGACTGAATCGTCGTGAAGGTGCCTCACGGTGTGGATAGTGTGGGCCTTTCATCTTTTTTTTGCTTATCTGCCTCGGAATCCGGGCCGCCATGAGTATTCCATTTTTTCCGGTTTGGCTTCGAGCTTGGTTTCAACGGCCGATTCGTCGAAGTCGGCTTCGCAAGCGTTCGCTTCGTTTTGAGTTGTTGGATGCGCGCTGGGCGATGGCGAGCGATGTTGCCACGATTTCGCCGATACTGACTTCGCAGTCATCGAATGCGGAAGGTGAAGCGGCACCGGATTTGGTAGCGTTTGCAAAGGCGTTGGCGGCAGGTGGGTTTCGAGTGTTCGGCGCTGATTACGCTGTCGAAACGACGAATCAACTCAATATTTTTCAAGATGGCGCTCGCTATTTGAATTACTTAGAAGTCGTCGATGGAAATCGGGTAGCGAACAGTGTTGCAACATCCGAGAACATTGCTCGAGTTCCTACTTGGAAGGGACCGCAGGGTGCAGCCATAAGCGGTTTCTTAAGTCTTGATGACCTTGTTAGGGAAACCGGCATTCCGATGCCGCTCTCGAGCACGCCATCGTTCTTCCCCATCGAGTCGCAGACGGTGAAGATCGGGTCACCGTTGCACATTCCGATCGACGCGTATGATCCGAATGGGAATCCATTGACGATCAGCGTGAGCAGCAGTAATCCATCGGGTGTCTCGGCGGTTGTGCTTGCCAATAATCCGAGTGCGAGATTTACGATCGACGGTTATGGCGAGATGGTTTTTCAGTTGTTTCAAGCCGATGCAGCGCGTCCCGTCAATCGATTTATCACGTTAGCGAACAGCGGCTTTTACAATACCACTGCGACGAACACGATGACGTTTCATCGCGTTGTAAAAGACTTCGTCAGTCAAGGGGGTGACCCGACGGGTACCGGAACAGGCGGCTCGTCGCTTGGCAATTTTGATGATCACTTCAGCTTGAATTTGCAGCACAATCGTTCGGGGGTTCTGTCGTATGCTAAGACTGCGGACGA
>JANPLJ010001256.1:0-8727 GCA_031426475.1 Pirellulaceae bacterium
TTCTTGAATTCGACGGTGAAGCGAGATCTAAGTTCGCCGAACAAGGCCGATTGAAGCAGATCATTCTAGAGAACCAAACCAAACTGGCAGAAATTGACAAACAAATCGAGAAGCAGAAGCAGCTTGTCGAGGCACTCGAAGCATGCGTTTTTAAGGACCAGCTTATCGCCGAACTTCATGAGCATCGTGCGAGGCTTGTTGCTGGACAACCCTGCGAGCTATGTGGTTCTACGGATCATCCATGGGCGAACGAAGGGAAACCGGTGACAATCAGAGACTCGATGCATGCCTTGAATCATGCTAAAGAAGAACTTGCTCAGTATGTCAGCGATCGAGAAACATCCAATCGAATAGCCGATCTTAATATTCATCAATTCTCCCAATTGGAAGAGGCAATCCATGCCCTCGAAGAATTGCGGAAGCTCAGGATATCCGAATGCGAGAAGCACGCCGCTCGCTTTCAACTCGATTTCGTGATCGCGCTTGCGACCGTGGAGTCTGGGAAGCAATCCATCGAACGCCTTCAACAGAAAGAATCTGAACTCAAGGCTCGGATAAGCGATGCCAATACCGTATTAGAGCTAGTCGCAAAAAAGCAAGCAGAACTCTCCGAGATTTTGGCCAGTAAATCAACTGCTGAACAAGCTCTCCAATCGTTCGAGAATACTCAGAAAAACCTCGAAGAATCGCGGCAACGTATCGAAACCACGGCATTGCAAAATCGTGAAGTGCTCAATTCGAAACGCGAAGCTCTCGCAGCAATCCTTGAACGCCTTCGACTAGCTTGGCCCGAAGATCTTGCAACGATTCGAATCGCATTGCAAGCTCGGTCGAACGCTTGGCTAGCCGCGATGGAAGAAGCAGCAGCGTTCGAAAAGGATCTGTTATTGACAGAAGGAAGCGTCGCTTCGTTGTTACCACAGATTGACCAATGGGACAACGAAGGGCTCGCAATACAAAAGACCTACGCGACTCAGTCCAATGACTTGGAAGCGTTGCGAAATAGTAGAAATGACCTGTTCGGTATTCGAGATCCCAAAGCGGCAGAAGATGAACTCAAGTTGCTATTGGATCAGAAAGGGACAGCAGCAGAACGCCTCACCACGGAATACGAACCGCTGGTCGCGACATGGCAACATCTAGATCGACAGATACTTCAAATTGAAACATCGCTCTTGACAGATACAGAACAATTGACGGAACAAAAGATGCGGCTGGAAGTGGACCTGCTTTCGGCAGGTTTTGCAGATTTTTTAGACCTTGAGTCGGCCATCCAGTCTCAATCAGAAATGGAAGAATCGTCACGGCGACTTCATTCCATCGACGAAGCGGTCGGGGCATCGAAAATTCGCCTTGCACAAAAAGAGGTTGAACGAGATACATGGAACGACGGACGCCCTAGCGATGCCACACTTGAAGTACTTCAACAAGAACTGAGCGACGTCGATTGCGCTATCGAAGGACTGCGCCGCGAACGAGTCGAACTCCAGCATCAAATCTCAGAAAACGAAGCGAAGGCCGAACGGTTGCAGGGTGCTCAATTGCAACTAGCGACGCAGCAAAAACGATTCGAGCGTTGGAGCGTACTGAACGAGCTGATCGGCAGTGCGGATGGTGGAAAGTTTCGAAAATTCGCGCAGGGAATTACCTTCGAACTTCTTCTAGCATATGCGAATATTCAGTTAACAAGGCTAACAGATCGCTACCTCTTAAAGAAAGGAGAAGAGGGGCTAAGTCTGGTTGTCATTGATCACTATCAATCTTCTCGATCTCGCTCTGCCGCCAATCTTTCAGGTGGCGAGTCATTTCTGGTCAGCCTTGCCTTAGCACTAGGTCTATCGAAGCTAGCGAGCCAAAATGTCCAGATCGACTCTCTCTTTCTCGACGAGGGCTTTGGGACGCTGGATGAAGAGACACTCGAGGAAGCTTTGCACACGCTATCCAGCCTTCGACAAGAAGGCAAGCTTGTCGGGTTGATATCGCATGTTGCCGCAATCAATCAACAGGTTCCCGTTCGGATCGAAGTTATCAAAGGTTCGATGGGACGAAGCCGGCTCGTCGGCCCCGGCGTCCAATAGTAGGCCGAAACAAGTCGCTAGCAAACTTGGATGTTGAATAAAACGTTGGCGACACCGGGCTGGCCAGACCGAGGTTTCCGATCGCCGGAACAGCGCAGATTATCTTTCTCAAATTGACGAACGCAATTAGCTGCTTGTTCCGGCCTACCGTGGTCACGAAACCGATGTACGGTTCGTAGCCAAAAGCAAAGGCAGTAAGAAAAGATTCACGACGGTCGCGGCGACAAGGCCGAATAGAATGACGATCGCCATCGGATATTCGATCTCCTGGCCCGGGAGATTCCCCGTGTAGACCAAAGGCGCGAGTGCCAGCGCCGCGGTAAGCGCAGTCATCAAGATCGGCGCGAGTCGTTCTTCCGCGCCTCGCAAGACTAGCTCTTTCCCAGGCGCAACTCCCTCTTTGTCGCTTAAGTGGCGATAGTGACTGATGAGCATGATTGCATTGCGAGCGGAGATACCGATTACAGTTACGAATCCGACAAGCGACCCCAGCGACATGATACCACCACAGGCAAAGACTCCGAGAACGCCGCCTAAGATAGCCAACGGTAGCATCCCCAGCATTAATAACACCAACCGCCATGACTGGAAATCTACGTATAAGATTACGGTGATCATCAAGATGGAAGCAATCGATAAGAGCATCAGCCGCTGCCTCGAAGCGCGAGCCTCCGCAAACTCGCCAAGAAATTCGGGATGGTATCCCGTTCCGAAAATAACATTCTTCTTGACGGCCGCTTCGATCTCCGTGGCCACAGCTCCCAGGTCACGCCCTGCAACATTGCAGGTAACGTCCAAGCGACGCGACGCTCCTTCGCGCTTGATTTCGTTTGGAGCAGGCACGATCGTGACATCTGCAACGCTACTCAGTGGTACTTGAGCGCCTGAGGGAGTATCGATCATCAACTGCTGGACCGCCGTAGGATCGCGATGAACATGGTCTTTGCCACGCACGAAAACTCCAAAGATCCCTTGATCGCGATAGATCTCGCCGACTTGTGTGCCGTTTACCAATGTCGAAACGCTTCTCATGAGCGATGCCGAAGTCAACCCAAATTGAGAAGCCGCTTCAGGCCGCATTGCAATCGATATTTGTGGGACGAGAACTTGTGGTTCGATCTTGAGCGTCGCGACGCCGTCGATCGGCTTAATCTGCGAAGAAACATCGGCCGCAATCGATCGCAATCGATCCATGTCGGGACCGTAAATGCGTACGACAATGGCTGCACTCGTGCCGGTTAAGACTTCTTTGATTCGTTCTTTCAGATACGTCAACAGGTCGCGGTACAAACCGGGATAACCATCGACGACGCTTTGTACTTTGGCAACCGTCGTATCGTAGTCCTGCGTCTCGTCGATACTGATCCAAAGCTCCGTGAAATTCGGACCGACTACCTCATCGGCGACCGTAGCTCGCCCGATGTGCGATCCGAAATTTCGCACTCCGGGAACCGCCATCAGTTCTTTGCTTGCAAGTGTCGTAATGCGGTCCATGGCGTCGATTCCGATCCCCGGCTTCTCAACCCAATGCATCAAAAAATCGGTCTCGCGAAAGTTTGGCATTAATTCTTCACCAAGCCACGGAATAGTGCACACGATCGCACCAAATACGAGGACGAAGCTACTCACCGTAGCCCACCGAAAGCGAAGCAGTTGCTCAAGTACCGAACGATACCATCGTTTGAGTACTCGCACCAATGGTCCCTCTCGATGTCGCATGCGGACCGTTGCTGGCAACAGCAAGAGCGACATTGCCGGCGTCACGGTGAGTGCGACTACCAGCGATGCCAAGATTGCCAAAATGTAGGATGCCGCCAAGGGCCGGAAGAAAGAGCCGGATAGACCTTCGAGAAAAAACACCGGAAGGAATGCCAAAACTACGATAATCGTTGCATACACGACTGAGCTCCGGACTTCCATGGATGCATCCAGCACCACTTGAAAAGCCGGTCGCGGATGCTCGACGATCGCGTTCAATCGCAATCGCCGCATGATATTTTCAACGTCGATAATCGCATCGTCGACTACCTCTCCCAACGCAATTACCAAACCGGCCAACACCATCGTGTTTACCGTCCCACCTCGCATGTAGAGGACCATGATCGCAGCGATCAGCGACAGTGGAATTGCCGTCGCACTAATCAGAGCACATCGCCAATCGAAGAGAAAGACTAGCAAAACAACGACGACCAAGATGCAACCCAAGAACATCGAATGGCTCAGGTTCGTTAACGAACGCTCAATAAACGTCGCAGGCCGAAAGACAGTTGTGTCGAACTGCACTTCCCCCATACCGGGCTTCAGTTCTTCCATCGCTTTTTCAACTCCCCTCGTCACGTCAAGCGTGTTCGCCCATGGTTGCTTTTCGACGATCAGTAGCAATCCTGGGCGATTATTGATAATCGCATTGCCAATCGGAGGGGCATAGTCAGTAACAACATCGGCCACATCGCGAATTCGAATGGGGCTGCCGCCGGAATTCGATGTGGGGCCTGAATTGGCGCCTCCAGATGTGCGTGTCGTTGCTCCGTTACTTCGAAACGCGAGGACCATTTCGCCCAATTGCTCCGGCGTATATACAGCCGGCACGTGTCGGAGTGCTAATCGTTGGTTCGGAGTATCAACGAAACCACCTGCTCCAACTGTCGTCGCATCCCGTACGGCTTGCATCAAAGCATCGAGTGTCACCCCATTGGCGCGCAAACGATCTGGATCTGCGATCACTTGAAGTTGCGGATCCTTCTCTCCCCAAACAGCAACGTTCGCCACGCCACTTACGGCCATCAGTCTCGGTCGAATCGTCCATTTCGTGAGGACCGTCATCTCCATTTGATTTTTGGTGTCCGACCATAGCCCGATCTTCAAGCACCGACTTAGCGAGGAAAGGGGCGGTAGAATCACCGGTGGACGAGCGACAAGCGGAAGTTGCGATGCTACCAATGTTATTCGCTCTTGGACGAGTTGCCTCGCCATGAGTAGATCTGTTCCATTAGCGAAGATCAAACGAACACTCGACAGCCCCAAAACGGACTTCGATCGAACGGCAGTCACAAATGGGATACCATTGACGGCATTCTCGATCGGTACGCTGATCAAACTCTCAACATCTTCGGTTGAAATGCCGGGCGCCTCGGTCTGGATCTCGACCAATGGAGGCGCAAACTCGGGAAACACGTCCATCGGTATCGAGTCAGTTGTACGAATCCCTACGACAATCAAGCCGATTGCGATCATCAAGACGATCGCCCGAAACTGCAAACAGCTTTGGATAAGCCAACTCATGGTTCAGTTCGCCTATTTCCCGATTCCGAATTCAGTACCAAAGAGCTCTGCGGCACCGTCGGCGACGATTGGCGTGCCCGCACTGGGTCCTTTCTGAAGAATGGCTTGGGAACCATCAAACCATAGCACGGCAACGCGTTGCCGAACAAATCGATGTGGTTCTTTAAGCGTATAGACCCATGTGCCGCCGTAAATGTCGTAGAGAATCGACGCGGCTGGTGCGATGGTCGCTTCGACCTCCTTGTTCATCGGCACTTCGATTCCGACGCGCTGGCCCGGTCGGAAAATCGATCGAAGATTGGAAACCTCAAAGTAAAGATCGGCAGATGAGCTAACCGCGTCAGCGGTCGGTGGTGCCTCGATGGGAACAGCCCGTTCTAGATCGGATTCGGAAGCTTGATCTGAATGAACCGATGGCTTTCCATCCAAGGCAACAACCCGCCCCGTAGCAGTCCGCTCTATCGAAGAAAGTAAATCGACGAAGACAGGCACTCGAACCCAAACCGTGCTCGTGTCGAGGACTTCGAAAAGCGGCGACCCACCAACGACTTGCTGGCCTGCGGAGACACCAAGACTGCGAATCACCCCATTCACTGGAGCGCGTATCGTCAGCTCCGTTGCAACTTCTCCCGCCTGGGGTTTGCCGTCCAAGGTAGCAAGCAGTTTTGTCAATTGAGAGTAACGTTCTTCGGCAGCCGCAAAGACGGTTGTCGCTACGTTGTACAAGGCTTGAGCATCATCCACGGCTCGTTGGCTACCGGCTCGATCGGCGAGAAGTTTTTTCGCGCGGTCGAGCGTGATCTTCGTAGCGGTCACGTCGGCTTGCCCTCGCTGAACATCCCCTTGAGCCGTAACTTGGGCAGCAACTAACGTCGCTTTTGCACCTGCCATTTGAACTTGTTCGGCTGGAGTTGGTACGTCGCGTTCCGGCGAAAGAATCGGTGCTATCGAGAGAACGACCCCTCCGGCTTGCAATCGTGTTCCTGGCTGGGGAATAGCAGAATTCGCTGAAGTGGTAACAATCCCGCTCACCGGCGCAACAACCATGATCGATCGACCAGACGGAATGACTACTTCGCCGCCGAACGTACGATGCTGTTGAACACGACGCGTTTCCGATGCGACCGTGGTGATTCCGAGACGAATCTCAGCCTCGGGGGTCAGCGTAATCGTAGCAAGGTCGCTTTCATGCGGAACCAGTTCCACCTTTGCAGGAGAGACTGGCTTTGCCTTGGATGAAGCTTGTGGGCTACAACCGATTGAAATGACAGTGAAGATCGACGCGAATAGCACAGTAATGCTCGACAAATCGAGTCTGATACTCATGAAGTGAATCGCCTCTTTCTTGGGGAGCTCTTGGACATAGGTGCTTCATTGTAATCCGAGTTTTCCGAGCATGTGATTCGAACGTTTCTAGCCCGGACAAAGCTCTAGTTCGATCGTCCCCAATCGCCCCTTTCGGCCTCAGAGGCCGTCACGCTTTCTAGTAGGCCGGAACAAGTCGCTAGCAAACTTGGATGTTGAATAAAACGTCGGCGACGCCGTTCCGGCAAAACCTAGTTTGGCAACCAGATAAAGGTTCCTCCATGCCCCCCAACTACCTCAGCTGGTTTTCATCGATTGCGCAAAGTGCAACTGGCGAGACCTCATCCGGCGCCGTCTGAGAGAGCATCTGCTGCACGTCGAGCGGAGACGCATTCAGGCTACGACCAACGCTTCTTTCAAGCTCTGCAATCGCTCGCCGAACGGCCGCGCGTTGATCGAGCACTCGAGCCCTTGCATCTAGATATTGTGTGGTCGTTTGCAGAACCAGCAAGTAATCGGTGCCACCGTCGGCAAAGCTTTTCTCTGCGATTGCAATCGCTTCAGATAGATTGGGTAGGACGTCTGTCTCTAGGATCTTCAAGTTGGCCTGGGCTTGATTCAACTGTCGATATGCGACGCGCACCTCTTGATAGATTTGATCGCGGATAGCATCGCGATTGTGCATGGCAGCTTGGAGCTCCCAATCCGCCCGTAGAATACCCCCTTCGTTGCGATTAAAGATCGGTAAATCGAATCGAAGCCCCGTTCCGGTGCGAGTGTCTTCTGGGCCATGCCGAACATCTACAATACTGTCCATTCGAAAAAAGAGCCATCGGGATAAAGTCGACCGATCGCTTGCGGCAGCTACAGACCATCGCGCGGCATGATAATCAGGCCGGCATGCTAGTGCCGTGTCGATCAACTGTTGTTCGTCCAAATTGGGAACCACGATTGAAGCGAGTCGGGTCGGTTCAAGTAGCGTGCTCACGGTTGGAATTCCAAGTGACGACGCGAGTCTTGCATGACTTATCGAAACATTAGCCGCTTGAAGTCCGTTCAGCGCGTTGGCATTGAGTGCGTCGACTCTTGATGCGATCGTTTCCAATTCACTGATGTCACCGTCGTTGAATCGATCGCGAGTCAAATTGGCAATTCCCTGGCGAATCTCAACAGCCTCTGCAGCAAGTCGCGATTGCTCCGTCGTCAATGCCAGATCGATGTAAGCAAGTCGAATGTCGCGAGCTACGTTGAGTCCGTTTTGAACCAGCTGGTCACCGATGCGACGATACTCGCGATTGGCAATTTTGACGCGCGTAGGCCGAAGGAAATACGACTCGATAGGTGCGTAGATCGTATATTGACCTTCTTTGGCACCCGAAGGGAAGTACAGCAAGACTTGAGGGTTTGCGAGCAAACTCGCTTGGACCGAATCTCCCCCAGCCATTCCCAGTTGAGCCAAAGCGGCTTGAAAAAGCGAATTATTGGCTAAGCCCGTCGCAACGGCTTCCGCTTCATCGAATCCATCCTCTAGGAAAACACCTTCGGGAATGACTTCAGCACATGGACGCACCTTTTCAATCGATGCGGACGTCCTACAAAAGAGCTCGTTCGAAACATACCGCGGATTGCAACAAACTTCAGGCGATTTGCAGCCAAGAGCGAGGAATAGCAAGCAACAAGCCAAAGAGAACCAAGCAACATGGTTAGATTGAACGTCAAGTTGAGCTTGGCGTTGAGTCATTCTTTCTATCCAATTGCTAGCGTTTTCCGACATAGGCAGGTCGCCTTGATCTGCATCAACAGATTCTTCGGAACGCAACAATCCGATCGATAACTATCTTCGTTTCAAAACGCACTCCTTCGCTGAGCTGTATAATCGGAATTGGACTTTACGCGTTGCTTGTTCTTGTCTTGTAGCCGAATTCGTGCGTGAGCCGCAGGGCTCACGAGCTTAGTCGTGATTGAGCGAAAGCTCGGTCATTATAAACGGTGAGGTCACCCTCCGGGTGGTCGAAGCCTACCTGGGCGGGTCCGTACCTGTCCAGAACTTGTTCCTCGAACT
>JANPLJ010001257.1:0-2716 GCA_031426475.1 Pirellulaceae bacterium
GGCGACTCGATCGTTGCCACTTGTGTCCTTGAAGAGGATAAAATTCGAGAACTCATCGGCAAGCGTCGCAACCGTTTCGGGAGTCATTTCGTTGAGCGTTACTTGCGGTAATTGATAGAGCGCCGTCGGGTAACCTTGCGCCAGAATCATTTGGAGAGCATTCACCATTGCCTCTTGGGGCAGATCGTCTCCTTTGGGAGGGCAAACCGTAAAGCCGACAAACGCTGGATGTTCTCGAAAGTCGCGGAGCGCTTCGAAGGTTGCTAAGACTTGGTCGACGTTCGTCTTGAGTACGCCAATGAGCACTTGAATTCCAACCTCATGAGCAGTCGGCAAAACGATGCTGAGCAAAGTCCGCACATCCTCGTCGCTCATCTCCCAACCTTCGCCTGTCGACCCAGGCACGAGGATTCCTTTCACGAAAGGTGACAAACGGGCGAGATGCTGATGGATTTGTCGTGGGTCTGGAACTTGCGGCGCTGAGAAGTGCGTTAGCGTCGGGCACCAGAGTCGAGGTATCCCCTCTGGAAACAATTTCTGTTGAAGCGCAACTCGCTCTGGGCTTTGCATGTGGAAGTCTCCGTCTGGGATAAGCTCCATCGATCAATTGATTGGACTAGTCAACGTATCAACCTTAGCGGTTCAGTTGTCGATCCGCCGGCGTGAACCCGACAAAAGGTGAATCCAAACAGACCAACTAAAACGCAAGCTCCTTCGGTAGAAACTCATTCCATAGCTCTTCATAGTACGATCGAAGCTCGTCTATGTTCGGTCGCTCAGCGCTTTTCGTATACAGGTCGTAGGGATTGAAAGCCCGCACAGCATTAAAGTATTTGCGATCTTGATCGTTCATCAAATGCTGATACGCGCCTTCGCGATGACCAGGGTAAAACGAGTGATACCGGATCATGTACAGCGCTTCGATTGGAAGGTGGTCCTTGGTGACATGGTACATGTATTCATCGTGCCCCCATGAAAGCATGACATGGTCTAAACCGCCACCTTCCTGGTATATCCCACACGCGGATTGGTATTCGTTGATTTGAAGATCGGGGTTATCCGCCAGGAATTCGGACCAAACGATCTGATCGGAGTAAGCGCATCCAACAGGGAACGTGTCACCGACGACTGCCCATTGCGGTTCGCCAAATAGGCACAAGACTTTTCCGAAGTCATGAATCAATCCGGTAAGAACAAACCACCGCGGATGGCCATCGCGGCGGATTGCTTCGGCAGTTTGAAAAAGATGTTCGATTTGCGGGAGGCTGGTATCAGGATCGCTATCATCGACGAGCGTATTGAGAAACTCCAAACCATCCCAGAGGCCCATTTTGCGTCGATTTAGTCGCAAGTAATCTTTCCGCTTGGCACGCACAAAATCGACAGTCTGATATCGATGGTTGAGCCGATAGAATTCCCTCACATTCGGCTTCGCATCCGTTCGATAGTCTCGAAACTGGTCCTTCGATTTTGAATTGCCAGCAAACTCTTTTTGCTCCGCCAAAGGATAGCGAAGTCGCAGGTCATCTTCCCACTCGTCGAGACTTTTAAGTGGTCCTTCGGATTCGTTTCTATCATCGTTGACCATAAAAATCTCTCGCGAAAGCGCAGTCAATTTGATCCCTTGGGAGCCGAAGCCTGACGCAGGAACTGTTCCAATCCAGCCAAGTCATCTGTGTTGATCATATCGACACCACCGGCTCGCAGCGCTTCCCACATCGGTTGGTTGTCCGGCGTAGCCCAAAAACGAATCTTCCGTCCATGCGAGTGAGCCTTCGCGACCGCATCATCAAGCTTCTGTCGTTCCGCGTCGCTCATCGCCCCTTGCCCCCGCCACTTAAAATGAACCGTCCAATTGTCACTGATCAAAGGGACCAGTTCTGGCGAGGCCTTGGAATCCAAATCGCCAAAGCGACCGTCCAGTCCTGCGTAACGTACCGCTTGTTTCTCAAGCGTGGCTGAGGGGCGATTGCCTGATATCACCACATTTACTGCTTTCGAGTCGCGTTGCCCGTCGCGAATCACGGAAATGATATCTGCAAATTTTGCTAATAAGTGATCGAGCGCCGCATACGTTGCCTCCGCTTCACTCTTGATATCGATCAACAAATGGAACGCAGCTGCGTTACGATGCACGGCACCCGAGTTAGCCAAAATTCTTTGTCGCAACGGCTCCAAGTACAGCGTCTCCAGTGTTCGTTCTGGTTTCAGCTCCCGCGCCGTGTGAGCGACGAGTAACTTGCCATCGACCAAATAAATATCCGCCTCAACGCTATTGAATCCATGGTCAATCGCATCGAATAGCGGGCGGGCGTGCAGATAGTCGTTATGAGCATGGGCCTGCGATAAAGGCTCGACAGCCTTTCCCTCCGCGATGAAAAAGAGCACGAATGCGTGTGCACCAACCAGAATTGCCAAGCAAAATCGTGAAACAGCCATTCGGACTCCGCAACTTGTATGAGCGTTCGTACCATTGGCAATCTAGTCGCCAAATCATGATAGAATAGGATTTCGACCATCATGACGCCGCACGTATCGATCCAGAATAGCGACGTGATCCAGCAACTTCAAGCATACGATTGCTGGTAAGTACCAGCCAAGCACACATTAGTCTCCGACTCAATACAAAAAGGTGCAAGATGAAATCCCTTAAAATGCAACTTTGGGCGACTTGCTTGGCAGTGTTGTTCAGTACGCACGTCAAAGCCCAAGCAAC
>JANPLJ010001258.1:0-3522 GCA_031426475.1 Pirellulaceae bacterium
GTCGCTCGGCGTCGCGCTTCTTGCTCGCTTAAGAGTGCGAAAACGCGTTTCTCTCGCATAGCAGTACTAGCAGATGTAGCTCGTACAACTTCTGAGAAGTCGCGATTTTCTAGCATTTTCTGCAGATCATGTTTACATCAAGCGTTACTTTGCTCCAATGGCGGGGTTCTAGTTCACCACTCTGGCAAGCTGAGTGGTATCCACAAACTTGATTTGGGACGGTCGAACTAGAGACTCATCTTGCGCCGACAGCAGTGTTCCTCGTTAAATGAATTCGTTGGGAAGTCATTACGTTACTTCCTAAGAGCTGTTTCCGTGCCAAGGATTTCTCTATGAATTACTCTAGTTCTCGCGTTTTGCTGCTCATTGCATCGATTGCAATCATCTCAATCTCACCATCGGAAGCTGAAGAACGCAGTAACGGGCGTTCGCACCGTAGCTCGAAACGAAGCAACGCCGCCCCGACAGCTCAAACGAAGAACACGGACGATTTCACAACCTTGGATCCGAGTCTTTTCCGTGAATCGTGTTACCGAATTGGGACACCGATCGCGCCCAGCGTCTCGGCCGCGTTCCTTGCGTCCCCCTATCGATGGTCCCAACCAAACGGGCCAGGCTCTACGATCACGCTGACATATAGCTACAGCAATCTGCTTGACGGGACGATCCAAGGCGTTTCGGATTCGACATTGCGTGCAGCGACCGAAGAAGCACTAGCGGTATGGGCCAGCTATGTCCCGATTCGTTTTGTCGAGGTCGAGGATTCTGGACCGACGCCGATTGCCAGCGAGCAAAGCTACACCGCATCTGGTCGACCCAACATTCGCATCGGCGCCCATACCATTGATGGCAGTCAAGGCGGCGAATTGGCGCACGCTTTTTTGCCTTACTCCACCACCGATGGATTGGCCGGTGATCTTCACTTGGATGCCGAGGAAGACTGGACAGAAAACAACGGAGGCTTTCTCTTGGAAGTTGTCCTCCATGAAATGGGGCATGTGCTCGGTCTGGACCACGTTGAAAATGTCGATGCCATCATGAACCCATTCGTTATGAATCGATTCAGTGCACTGGGGCAAGCCGATCTATTGCCCGACGACATCGACGGCATTCGCTCGCTCTACGGCGAAGGCAGTGGATCCGTGGTGCCGCTGGTTGACGACGGAACGGACACGCCTGACGACGGGGGAAGCGACAACGGTTCGGATACAAACGATTTAACGGTGACATTCGATGACACAACCGGTTTGCTTACGATTGCCGGAGACGCTGCAAACAATCAATTGGTGATCCAATCGTGCCGATGGTACATCGCCGTGCTCGGATTGAACGGCACAACGGTGAACGGTAAGCAATTCCAATCCTATTTCTCGACCGCTGACAAATCGATTACGTGCGATGTAGGAGACGGCGACGACGCAATTCTCCTATGGGGAACTCGCGCCAACGAAGTAACCTGCACGCTCGGCACCGGCGACGACCTAGCGGCAATCCTCTTCAGTCGCCTCACATCGATCACCATCGACGGCGGGGACGGTGACGACCAATTCTTTGATATCATCAATGCCATCGAAACAGTCGCCAAATCAGGCTTCGAGTAATCGAAGACCACAGCGGACTATCCGCAATGGCTTGATTGGACGAAGTGTTGTTTCGGGTTTCTTTTCTTGCCAGGTAGACTAGAGTAGAACCAATAGGCGGTCTTCTATCTGACCTATGGATGGCACTTGAGTTAAGCGTCGATGACTCGAAAATGTTCAAAAAGTACTTTATAAAAATGAAACGCGCTGGACAAAAACGTGGTAAACGATTTCGTTCGCCCTGTTTCGAAAAAATGGAGGATCGGCGACTGTTTGCATTCTCTGGATTTGAGGTTTCAAATCCTGATACAGCCTCGAGCGTCGCGCCGCTAGTCGCCGGCGCGGAAGGGGAATCTGGGATTTCACTTCGGCACAATCGGATCAACCCTTTCGACGTCAATCACGACGGGCTTGTGGCTCCAGTTGACGCACTTGTCGTAATCAATGTTCTGCGTCGTTTCGGTTCAGACATTCCGTCGAAAGACTTGGACATGAGCTATCAAGGGTACTTTGATGTCGATGACAATTCTTTTGTGTCGCCAACGGATGTGCTCCAAGTGATCAATTATCTCACGTATTCGACAACTCAATTTCGAATTCCCGGCTCCGGTGGATTGACATATGGGATCGGTAATTCGCTAACCAATGATTTCGTATTCCCTTATAACAATAAGGGGTTTGATTTAATGACGTCGAGCACGCCCAACTCGCCTCGCACTGGAGTGCATTTGAACTGCTCGCAGTCTCTTACCAGGATTTGGGCGAATCCAGATGAAGTGTGTCTTGAGACTGCTGGTTTCGGGAAATAC
The DNA here is from genome assembly GCA_031426475.1 of Pirellulaceae bacterium. Lineage (GTDB taxonomy): Bacteria > Planctomycetota > Planctomycetia > Pirellulales > Pirellulaceae > JAIYDQ01. The sequence continues at coordinate 2,390 of JANPLJ010001258.1, forward strand.
CGAGAGTTTCTTACACGGCCAGTAGACAACGTTTTGCTTCAGCCGCACTACGGTGCGACTGTCGGGCAAGAGATCCAGTCGATGAAAAATTTGATTGACTACACCAAACAGAACCCCGAAAACTCGGATACACGTTTCTTTGTTTATGCCCCCTGGGGAACTCGGCTTGATTCAGGTGCGGGAATCCCATTTTACGATGCATGGCACAGCTATCAAGCAACGCTTGACCGTGACTTTATTCCATCCGCCAGCGCTTACGACTTAATCACAAGCGAGCTAACAAAGGCTGGTTACCAAGTTACATTGATTCCAGCTGGTCACGCGTGGGTTTCCGCGATCGATGCGATTCGAGCGGGAACATCGTTCGAGCTGATCACTACGGTAAACGGAGTTCATTCGTTGCGGTCCCTTTCCGAGGAGCAATTATGGAGAGACCCGATTCATGCGAGTTCGGTGGGAAGTTTTCTGGCGGCGGCGACTGTCTATTCCGCAATCTACGGTGTGCCGCCGGTTGGGCTTGATCCAACTTTGCTGAGTTTCCAAGTATCTAGCTACGACTATTACCTAAGTCCCGGCGGTGCGCGTCTAGCGGAGCAGTTTGCTTGGCAAGCTTACTTCACCGATCGATTTTACTAGCTGGATGGACAGCGCCACTTTATGTGTGACGCTCTTTCAGCCGGTCGAAATTCCGTTGCTATGGACGGGCTAGAAGCCCAGGGCGCTAAGGGTACAAGGCGATATCAGAATCCCGCGGGCTCGCCCCGCGGATCGTTCGGTTTTGAGCTAACAAAATAGGCTCCATTCACGCTGCTAAATCCCGCGGGCTTGCCCCGCGGATCGTTCGGTTTCACGCTAGAGCTATCGGAGTGTAGTGAAAAGCCGAAACAACCGCAGGGCAAGCCCGCGAGATGTGAGGATGTTCTGTTTTCCCAATCGTTAGTGAAAATCCCAACGATCCGCAGGGCGAGCCCGCGGGATTCGGAATATGCGATCCCCTTGAAGCCCCGGGCTACAAGCTACTACCAATAGATGTACTGCAAAAACAGCTCCTGCTGAGCGGCGGTCATTTTGTGGATGTCGCGAACGAGGTATCGATTTTCTTCGGTATCGACCAGGAGTTTGCCTGATTCACC
>JANPLJ010001259.1:0-2899 GCA_031426475.1 Pirellulaceae bacterium
GAGTTTTGATTGTGATGAGACACACACACGCTTTTTCGGACGATTTGCTCCGCGACAAGAAGTATGGACGCTGATTTGGATCGTCTATCTTGCGTTAACGTTTACGGCGTTCTTCGCATTGATCTTTGCGTATGCTTATTGGACTTTAGGGCAGTCAGCGTGGGTGGGAATCATCGCACCGCTCGCTATCGCGGGAATCGCAGCTCTCTACTTGATCAGCTACATCGGGCAACAGTTAAGTTCCGATCATATGCTTACGCTGCGCACAAATTGGAACAAAGTATTAGAAAAGGCTTTTCGCCAGGCAGGTTTGCAGGAGAGCGCTATGCATTGATGTGCGCGTAGCTTGGACGATTCTAGCCATGCGATCAACGCTTCAGTTTTTGAGCATCTGCAACTAGCTTTGTACTGCAGTCTGGACAAATCCCATGGGTCATTTCGGCTCCCGTCTGCGCACGAATGAATTCTTCGACTCGGCTCCAATAGCCTGCATCGTTGCGAATGCTCTTGCACCAAGCACAGATCGGCAACAATCCCTTGAGCGTTTGCACTCCTTCCAATGCATCCGCCAACGCGGAAGCGACACGTCGAAATTCCATCTGGGCAACAATCTGCCGAGCTAAGGCTTCCAAAATGACGATTTTATCGGCGCCAAGTTGGCGTGGTTCGCGATCGATCACGCAGAGAGTACCCAATGCATATCCTTCCGCGTTCATGAGCGGGGTGCCCGCGTAGAATCGAATGTGTGGAGCTGCGGTTACCAATGGGTTGCCGGCAAATCGCTCGTCGTTTCGTGCATCTTCAATAATCATCGTCTTTTCTGTGAGAATCGCGTGAGCACAGAAGGCATGTTCGCGTCGCGTTTCTGTCGCATCGAGTCCCACGCGGGATTTGAACCATTGTCGATGGCTATCCAGTAGCACCATCAATGCGATAGGGACTTGGCAGATATACGCCGCTAACGTCGTAATATCATCAAATGCCTGCTCGGAAGTGGTGTCCAGCAAATGATATTGCCGGAGAGACTCTAGGCGAGCCATTTCGTTGGTGGGTGGCGGAGCAATCATATGATCACCTTAGCGTGAAACAATCGTAAACTTGTTTTTGTCTGTTGAGTATGGGGATTTGAGCGTGTACGGCTAAATCTCGAAATACCATATCGACGTCAGTTCGTCCAAAGTCTGACGACTTCGGCTACTTTTTGTCTGCCCCAAAATCTTTGGATAGTCTGTCTTGCTCGTCAACAAGCTTTCCTAATCGAATGATTTGACTGGCAATTTGTTCAAGCCACTGAATAATTTTCCTGGTTTCTTCCTCAGAGAGGGGGATATTCAAGCGAAGTCGCTGCTCAAGAAGCGTCTGAGCGGCTGATGCGTAGTTGCCAATCGCAGTCAAAGGCTGATTGATTTCATGGACCCATTTCGTCATATTGCTACCCAATAGTCGCGTCGTAATTGGTTCACTCGCACCAGTGAGTTTAGCTCGGCCTTTTTTGTGGTTTTCCGAAAAGGCTATTAGAATGTACTTGAATTTCGTTCGGTAGCCCCAATCGTTCGAGCAAGGCCACTGGGCATATCTCTGCCGAGGGTGTCTAGTGGGGTTGAGAAGGCTGTTTACTTAAAGCTGTTTGTGCGTCTTCGGCCACCCTACGTGGAGAAAAGAGTACTGAGATCATTCAAGGTTACTTTCCAATACAGGTCGATATACTCGGTAATAGCAAACGTTGTTTGGGTAAATTAGCGTTCCGTCATCAACAGAGCGACGAAGGGCTTCGGAAATGGATCTAAACATCGATAATCGTCCGATTGTCTATCTTATTGAGGATGACGTTGCTCTCCGGCAGAGCGTGGAAGCGCTGTTAAGCACGAACGGCTACCAATGCGTTGCCTTCGGAGCGGTTGAAGAATTCACCCAGCTTCCTGCGCGGACTCAAAAGCCGGGCTGTATTCTTCTTGATTTCGTATTGGGTGGATGCGACGGGCTTTCGTTTCTGAAAGAGTATCACGAGCGACCAGACGCCATGCCGGTAGTCGTATTGACCGGCCATGCGGATGTGCCGATAGCTGTCGATTTTATGAAGGCAGGCGCGTCCATGCTTTTGAAAAAACCCTATGAACCGAAATCACTTCTCGATTGCATCGAAAAAGCGATCGAGTGGGATCGAAATTCATTGCAACAACGCCGACAAGCCAACGATTGTCTTGCTTGCTACGGGCAGTTGAGTCCGCGTCAAGAACTGATTTTGGAATCGATACTCGAAGGCTTACCAAATAAATTGATTGCCGCGAAACTGGGTGTTTCTGAGAGGACGATCGAAACGGAGCGAGCGGAAATCATTCGGATTTTTGGCGTTAAGAACGCTGTTGAGCTTGCCGTACTGCTCACAAGTGCTCGCGTTGGATAGAGCAACCTATTTGCGTCTGAAGGGCGTCGATTCGAGCAGCCACCATCGTGGCTTCATCACGCCGTGCTCGAGGCCGAACTTCTTTTTCGCGGCTTCGCTGACCAAATGTGCGATCTCTGTTGGCGAGTCGCTGAGGATGAATCGAGTCACATCGCTTTGATCGATTGTCTTTTGGGCCACCATCGTATTTTCGAGATAATCAATCAAAGGTTTCCAGTAGTCGACGCCAGCCAATACGATGGGAAACTCTTTCACTTTTCCTGTCTGTACCAGTGTCGCTATTTCAAAGAGTTCGTCGATGGTTCCGAATCCGCCTGGCATGGCAACGAAGGCGTAAGAATACTTTGCTAGCATAAGCTTTCGCACAAAAAAGTATCGGAAGTCAACAAACACATCCAAATACGGATTCGGTTGCTGTTCCTTCGGCAACACAATATTGCAGCCGACGCTTCGTCCTTTGACATCTTTCGCGCCGCGATTGGCGGCTTCCATGAT
>JANPLJ010001260.1:0-9116 GCA_031426475.1 Pirellulaceae bacterium
GGAAAACGATGCTTAGACAAAAACAGCAAAGCATACACCTGACCGACTCGAAGCGAGGTGTCATGTGCAATAGAACGTGAGAAAAGATGCGCATATGGACCGTCCGTTGAACTCATTGAACGCCAGAGAATCCAGCCGTTGGGTTATTTCTTCACCCCTAATTATAGGGGGTGGCGGCAGCTCAAACAAGAAAAAAACAGGTTGTTAATGCTCAATTTACTACAGCGAATTGTAGATATTCCAAGTCTCATCGGCACATTTTTGCCAACTGAAATGTGAAGCCCTCGTGAAACCCAGCTCGGCAAGCTCCTTTTGGCGCGTCGTCGAGTCGAGGATCCTTCCTATGCCATCTGAAATCGAGTCGGTACTGGACGGATCCACCAGGATGGCGGCATCACCGACGACTTCAGGAATCGAACCTGCGTCGGAGGCAAGGACCGGGCATCCGTACCCCATTGCCTCGAGCGGCGGCATTCCAAATCCTTCGTAGAGTGATAGATACGCCAAAAAACAGGATTCCTGATACAGATACGCCAGTTCTGCGTCCGTTGGAAGCAGATGTACAATTTGATTCGGATCGACCCCCAATGCGTTCCAGCTCTCTTTCTCGCGTGCTTTTGGAATAGGTCCGCCAGCGCAAACAATTCGAGGCTTTGCAGAGGAAATGTCAGATGCTGCATACCCTCGCAAGAACCCGTCGAAGTTCTTGTACCAGCTACGTGGGCCAACCCAAAGAATGATCGGTTGGTTTGAAGATCCCAAAGCACTTCTTACGCGCGCTGTTTCAATGGGTTTGCAAAGGTTCGCAGCTAGATGCACAACCGATATCTTTTCGGGAGAAGCCTTCAAGTACTCGACCATGTCGCGCTTTGTCGCGTGTGAAATCGCGATGCAATGATCGCACGCTTCCAACGTCAGTTTCTTCACGCGCGTATGGTCTTCGTTCGGACTAAAGCGCTCGTAGATCATATCGTAGAACGTGGCAGTCTTTCGCCCTTTTGCACGCCTCAACAAATCATAACCGAAGTAGGTTTCGTGATATACGTCGGATGGCTTGCATGACGTCAGGTCTGGCATACTTCCCGCAATTAAACGGGAGAGTGCGTATATCCCCCTGAAAGTCCTTGGTAAATACAATCCTTTATGCTTTAGAGCACGTCGATTTTGTCGAAGGTATTCATTGACATAGATTGGGGCACGAAATCGAACTCGAACATCCTTCGAGGCAGAGATCGCAAGAGCTAGCTCAACAAAATATCGGCTGATTCCGCCGTACTTTTGCGTTGTGAAAATCTCACCGGTAAAGTTTACATTCATACGCGAAAATCAACGCAGATCAACGAATGCTTGAAACTCGCTTCAAAGCTTCGTCGATTATACTTGCGTGATGTTCTTGATACATAACGACGTCAAGAAAATGAACGGGTGTATGGTTGTTCAAAGTTTGCGAGCAAGTAACGTACTGCTCAATGGATTCCAAAATAGAAAAATCGTGAGCACGAATCAACGGGGTACCGAAATTGTCAATCGCTACGAAGGAACAATAACCAAGCTCGGCAAGTCGTTTTATTACACGAAAATATTCGTTGGTGCGATCACGTCGGCCGGGATCGCCAAATCCCTTGTTTTGCAAATAGGTTTGCATTTCAAAGAACAAAATGGGTCGACATTCTGGATGCCCTTGTATATGGATTGCAATACTGTCGAGGATTTGCGCATCGAAACCGTCAGTATCCGTTTTTACGAGCGATGGTGCGATGGTGTTACCTTCTTCTAAAAACTGACTAAAGGTCAAGCACCTGGTCGTTGCATTATTGCCTTCCACTTTCTCGATGTGCCCCGTCGATTGGGTTGTATTCTTCACGATCTTGTAGTTTTCCTGGCTGTTTGAAAGAAAAACTTTGAGTGTCTTTACACGATCGGAACCATCAATAGCGATTCGATTGCGTTCAAGAATCGTGAAGAATTGGTCATCAGGTTCTGCGCACAACACGTTGAGATTGGGGTTGCTATCTAGAATTGCAGCCATCGTGTCGCCAACATTGGCTCCTATGTCAACAATAGTCCCGTTGAGCGACTTGCAAACTGCCGGAATAAACATGTCGTATAGCGGGAATCTTGCTCGGTAAATCGTCAACGGATGATTAGGTGTCGTTTCTATGGTGTATTGTCCGATCTGCGCTCGTCGTATTGGGACTAGCCGAGTCTTTATATGAACGATACCTCGGAGGATTTTCTGCGTTAGATTTGTCACGATTTGTTTCTTGCAGATCAGCAACTAGGACGCGATACACCCAGACGAATTCGACCTGGTAGAATGAGAGCGATGGGCACAAGTACGAACAAGCTATAAGCGATGATAGAGCCAAACACGACTCCGGAGGGACCCATCCGCTGTGTCAACACGACGGAGATAGGTAGATTCATCAAAACCATCACGACTCCAATGATCAGTTGAAGCCTGATGAGGTTCAAACCGTTTAGCATCGCCGTGATAAGGCTACCGACCACAGCAATGTTGGTCCAAAGGAAGACAGCCAGCACCAGTAGAAACCCTGGCTCAACACTTCTTCCGACCCAAGCTGCAATTATCGGTTTGTACCCCAGAAGTAATGGAAGCGTAATTGCCAACGAGATGAAAATCGATTTGCGAAGCGTTAACCAAAATACTTTTTTAATCCACTCAATTTCGCCGCGCGCTGCCGCGTCACGAAATGCGGGCCAAAGGGGTACAATAAAGAAGGCCGTGAATGACGTGGCAATCAGAAACATTCTATTGACAAGTCCGAGCTCGGCGGTCGCTTTTAATCCGACAAGATGCGATACGATCAATGCATCCGTCTGGTATGCCAAAGCCGAACATATTTGAAGTCCTAGAAAAAGCGATCCTGTAGAAAGGCATTCCTTCGCAATTTCTTTGGACACAAATCGCAATTTGGGTGCGAGTATCGAGCCCTTGCGAAAAATGAAATACAACGTATTCGCACCGCTCGTAATCACTGGTCCGATCGCAAATGCAAGCAAGAAATAGTTGAGCGATGCCTGAAAATACCATGCGACTGTCGTTGCAACGAGAATGGTGCAGTATGAAAGAATGTCGAAAACAAAATTGATGTGGGATTCTTGAAGCCCTTGTCGAATTTTTGTAACCAGGCTCAACGGAATATTCACAAAGAAGAGAATTCCGACGATCAATGCCGATATCGCTACTTCTCCTTGAGAAATGTCCGCTGGCAGTGATATCGCCCACTTCCAATCGACGGTAAACGCCAGCACTGCACTCAAGAGACTTCCCAATCCTCCCACAATCATTAGCAGCAAATAGGCGCTGGATACCACACTCCTAAGCCGCTCTTCATTTCGGGCCGCTCGTTGGTCCGCAACCATATTGACCACGGCATTGCCAATTCCACCGTCCAGGAAACTGAAAAGGGTAAACAGTGTGGTAATCGTTATCCAAATGCCAAAGCGATCTGCGCCAAGCGTCGTGATCGCTAATGGAATTGAGATAAGTGTTACGGAAAGGGACCCCAACTTGGAGACAAACGCCCATATTGTCGCCAGCCTCGCACGATTCAGTCGATGCGAAGCCTGGTCGGAATCAGTGCTGTTCGTCGTAATCGATAGACTCCTGCGCAACGACAGAAAAGCCCCTTGTAGTACCGCCAACGTGGTCATGGTAGATGGTTTCGGAAATGCCTGATTCAACGCGGTTGCAGATGCTGGGCGATTTCCAGCGTGCCTTCTGGAACTTCCTCAAGCCAAAATCTTATCTTATCGTCTCGCCCAACCGTGCCGGAAAGGAGTTACGCCCTTCGACTGTGCAATCAGATGCGGTCGACTCTTTGCCTTCTTTGGCGAAATTCTTCTCAAAAACACGATCGGTACAGCAACGAAAGCTGCTACAACAACCAATCCTGCGAAAAGGTAACATGAATGGTGTGTTACCGCTTCTAACCCATCGCGAATTAAAACGCCGTAAGCAATTTGGCTGATGAAGTTACCAGACGAGGCCGAATCCCATAATCGCCGCAAGATCATCGCGGAAAAAAAGAAATAAATTGCGCCGAAATAGCCAAAAGCCTGAAAAGCGTCAGTGAATCCGGTAATCGTACTTCCAGTGATTTTACGGTGCGAACTCCTATCGAGTGTAACGTCGATGAATCCAAACCTGAGACCATCCTTGAAATCTCTCCCGAAAATTTGGGCTGGGACGTAGCGATGAACCATGAGATCCCACAAGCCGGTCCCGAAATCGTATTCACTGTTCTGCGATATCGTATCCATGTAATAAATGGCATTTCCAACCTCTAAAGCTTCCGCTGGCAAAATACATTCATCAGCTCGATCTGCTACGGCGCTGATTCCATTTGCGATCCGTTCCGGAATCTCGCTTGTAGCTAGTTGCGAACCATACATTTGTCCTTGATAGACGCTGGTGCGATAGATAGCTGCCCCATTCACAAAGATAACTCCCAAAAAGATAGCGGCCAATGCGATTCCCCGAGGTACGATCCAGCCTTTGACAAAGAAAAGAATCGTTGACACTGCAATCACGATTTCGGCCATAGGGCCTCGTCGCCCTCCGAGCACAATAGCGAACAAGCTGACCAACAAGGTCGCTATGGCAATGCCCATCATGACGCGATCCTGGTTCTTCAACGTAACCCAGAGAGCGATCATTCCACCAAAGAAGAGCGGCTTGCTAAGAAATAGAAATGCGACTGAGGCTCCACTCCATTGCGAGTTGGCCCTCAATTCCTCTGGTAGCGTAAGCAGCTTATAGTAAAAGAAACCACCTACCATAACCGAGGCTGCAGCAAAGATCTTCAAATATAAAATATCGCAGGTCTCATCGACCTTGGGGGGAGTTTTGCTGTACCAAATGTAGCCAACAAATCCTGCTGTCTGACACGCGAGTACCATGAGCAACAGGCGAATAATCGAATACTCATCCGTCGAGTTGTCTTGCCATATCACAAAAACCTGTGTAAGGACAAAAAACAAGTACACCCAACTCACAAGAAAGGGGTATTCGAGAATTCCGCCTACGCGACGAAAGGACCAAAGTACTTGGCCTAACGCGGAAAACATAATGAGAGCGATTAACAAAGGGATCATTGCTAAACTCTTACGTCAGATGCCTGTGGTCGGTTGATTTCATGCTGATGGTGAAAAAAGCGAAGTCAATTCGCTCCCCAAATCGTCGATCGTTCTCAGTCGCCTTTTTGTCTGGATTTGGCTCATGCGGGCAACTTCAGACGGATCCGCCAATAACTGCCGAACGGCATTGCAGATCGCTTCGGGCGAAACGGAGTCTAGTAGCAATCCATTTTCCATGTGTTTTACAACTTGTCCACAGTATCGCGAAGAAATGATCGGCAAGCCTACGGAAGCCGCTTCAAGCAACGTAATCGCAAAGCCATCGGAATGGGTCGGAAGAATAAAAACGTCGGCCTGGGAATAGTAACGCTCCACTTCATGGCGCGAAACCTGGTTCACTCGTCGAACGTTTGGACGCGCACGGAACAGCTTGAGTTCGTCAAGGTCCCCGTCACCTACGATCGTCCATTCAACGGGCTCGTTTTGTAGCAAATCGATTGCCTCCACCAGTTCTAGAATTCCCTTTCGAACGTTTACCTGCCCAAGAAATAGGATTCTCAGCGGTCGTGATCTTGTGAACTCTTCCGCGAACTGGCGCGGCTCGTTGCTTTCTGGATTCAGTCGCTCATAAGCAAGTTCTACAATGCGAATCTTCGATTGGTCGATTCCTACCTTTACCAAATACCGGTGTGACCATGCCGAGTTGACGATGACAATGTCTGCCAAATCGCATTCTCGCCGCCATTTGTCCCAGTATTCGGCGGGTGCGGCAGGAAACGGTCGAAGCCCGGCACGTTTATGCAAATCGATCAGAATTCGCTCTTCCTCGATTCCCGGATCGATTTGTCCCAGTACCGTTTTGCAACCGAGTTTTTTGGCCATCGGAAAAATCTCTGAAGCCGAGTAACTGTATGCGAACACCACGGGACTCTCCGAACAATTCTCGACCAGTCTTGGGAGTTGTTGGGTGACGTTTCTCCCAAACCACTCGCCGATTGCTAAGTTCCGGTTCCAGGATGTTAGACCGCGAATCTTTGCCCAAGCTTCAAACAAGAGATAATTTAAATTGAAGCTAGTAACTTCTGATGACGCAATTTCTGGATGGTTACGTTGACTAAGACGCTTCCCAAGCAAGGACACAAACAATCCGCTGGACCAGTATTCGGTTACGAGATTGCTCGCGATACCAGCACGCTTCAACGCACGCGGTATGGCGTAGTGCTCCCGTCGAGACAGTTGGCAAACGATCCAGGGACTCATCTCGTGCTTGGCAGCCCCATTTCAACCGCCTGGACAAGACCATCACCAAATCTCGCGGCTGGATACGACTTACTGCGTTCCAGCGACGATCGCCCCATCGCATCTAGATCGACGGCCGCTGAGTGCATTCTCAGCATCAAATCCGCAAGCATTTTTGAGTCGGTTGGATCAAATCCGAAGCCGTTTTCGCCTTCAAGAACAAGATCTTCGTAGCAGCCGCATCGATTTGAGACCAATACCGGCAAGCTTGCGGCCAACGCTTCATTGACCACTAAACCCCATTGCTCTTCAACGCTCGCATGAACAAAGCATGAAGCGTGCGCGAAATAGGGTAGCAATTCGTCGAGTTTCATGAACCCAGGCAAGTGCACAAAACGAGTTAGCTGAAGCTTTGAAATCTGCGCGTCTATCTCCGGTTGCATCGGACCGCTGCCGCAAAACACGAGGTCCCATGGGTCGCCTCGACATTCACTCCGATACTTCGAATAACTTTTCAACAGAAACAAGAGGTTCTTTTTGGGCACAAATCGATTGACGGAAAGAAAATAGGGCTTCTCGCATGGATTCGGAAGATGATCGATGCGGCTGGGGTGAAATGCATCGTTATCAACAACGTCATATCCGAATGCGATTTTGTTCGAGTCAAATCCCAGTTTTACCAGGTAGTCCGCATGCGACTTGCCTCCGACCAGAGCTGAAGAGAATTTCCTTACTCGCCAACGCTTGATCCATTCACGCCACCATATTCGAACTGCATCAAATTCGTTACTTTCCGACGCAAGGATTGCGATCTTGCGATTCTTCCTGCACCATCGCAGCGCTGACATCGCGACTGTGAACGACCAACCAGGAATCAAGACTGCATCGTATCGAGATTCTTTCAAATAATCGACGAGGCCTCTTGACGCCTGAGCAGAAAACGGCAGGTTCAAGTCCGTCGGTTCGTCAGGTTTGCGTTCCAATATTGTCTTTACGGGCATTTGCATTTTACTCGCCACGTCGCCCCAGGCGTGTTCAAGTGTGCCGTTGGTGATTTGTATCGCGTTAAGAGTCCAACCTCTCAGGCGGCACGAATCGTTGGCTGCCTTCAAGCGCGCCGCGTGGTATTCGCCGATGTTGATGAAAACGACCGCGACATCCATGGGATTCAGTCTCTAGCGACCGCTAGGTGTCGCGGACATCATCATTTCGACAACATCTCGCATCTTGTGTTGAGCAGTCCAACCGAGGTCACGACTGGCTTTGGATGGATTAGCTTGGCCGAGTTGCAAATCGGTCGGGCGAAAAAATTCTTCCGATTGAGTGACGTGAGCTCGCCAGTCGAGCCCCAGAATCGAAAAGGCATGCTCGACGAAATGTTCCAAACGATTCGTTTCACCCGTTGCGATTACATAATCTTGAGGTGAATCTTGCTGGAGCATTCGCCACATAGCGTCAACATACTCAGGAGCCCATCCCCAATCGCGTCCGATGTCCAATCTGCCAAGGACCAATTTTTCTTTCGAACCGTTCGCAATTCGTTGGGCGGTTGAGATGATCTTTTGAGTCACGAATCGTGTTGGTCTCAGTGGAGATTCATGATTGAAAAGAATCCCAGTGCATGCCCAACTTTGATAAGCTTCTCGGTAATTTGAAACCAGCCAAAATGCGGTAGCTTTTGCAACCGCATAAGGGCTTCTCGGGTTGAAAGGCGTTAGTTCGTCCGCTGGCTCGGGAGTGTTTCCAAAACACTCGCCCGAACCTGCATGGTACATTCGAATGTGGCGATCAGCGAGTCGACACGCTTCGAGCATGTTCAACGTGCCGATCGCGATACTCTGAATTGTTTCGGCAGGTTCTTCGAACGAGTGCCCAACCGAGGATTGACCTGCAAGATAGTAGACCTCGCTAGCTTGACTTTTTTTGAGTGCCGCAAAAACACTCCGAAAATCCTCTGGGACCATCGAGAGATACGTGATGCGATCAAATATCCCCAGCCGTCGAAGGTTCGAAAAACTTGAACCTCGAGCATCTCGGGAAGTCCCAAAGACCCGATATCCTTTGTCTAGCAGCAATTGGGCCAGATACGCGCCGTCTTGACCGCTGACTCCGCTGATCAATGCAACGCGATCGGATTGTTCAGGGGGAATCTGTGACAAGTCAGTCGACATTTACAATACTCTAATTCAAAGGCCCGGTAGCAACGAGGCGACGTAAATAATTCTGATAGTTCGGATCCCCGGCTGAATTCATAAAAGCATTCAAGCCGCTTTCGTCAATCCAGCCGTTGTTGTAAGCGATCTCCTCCAGGCACGCGAGTTTAAAGCCTTGGTGATGCTCAATCGTCCTGACAAACATCGATGCCTCTAAGAGGCTATCATGCGTGCCAGTATCCAACCATGTATAACCTCGGGTCAGCATCTCTACATTCAATCGACCTTGACGAAGATACTCTTGGTTCACCGATGTGATTTCCAGTTCGCCGCGGCTCGACGGCTGCACATTTTTCGCGATCTCGATAACGTCGTTGTCATAGAAATAGAGCCCTGTTACGGCAAATACGGATTTAGGCTTTTTGGGCTTCTCTTCGATCGACAAGGCTCGTCCCTCGCTGTCGAATTCCACAACGCCAAAGCGTTCTGGATCGCGGACCTGATAGCCAAATATCGTGGCGCCATTGGTCCGAGAACCTGCCGTTCGCAGTTTGGGCGAAAACGCTTGGCCATAGAATATGTTATCGCCAAGCACCAACGTTACCGGGCATCGACCGATGA
>JANPLJ010001261.1:0-3144 GCA_031426475.1 Pirellulaceae bacterium
TGTATCGATTGTCATCATCCGCACCGACCACAGTTTCCCAAAATGCAACCTACCTTCAAGCCTCGCGATCGATTTCTGAGTCCTACGACGGAAGTTCCCCATGACCACTGATAACAAACCTACCAATGGAGGGAGCCCGAAACCGCTTCATCAACTGCCGGTGCTCGACAATGGAGTCTCTCGTCGTACGGCGGTCAAAGGTGCTGCAGTTGCGTTAGGGCTAGCGGCGTTCGGCAAGGCTCTTTGGCCGATGATCGCTGTTCCGGAAAACGTTTCGCTCGATGAGTTTTTACAACAGCACTACAAGGAATTGAGCCAACAAGACAAACAGACGGTCTTTTCCAGAATCGAATCGGAAACCAAGGCCCGATATGGTGCGGACGTGACGATCCATGATCCACGTCCGATCCCAGGCGTCAAATTTGCTTATGCAATCAATCTGAGCAAATGCAATGGCAATGGCAAATGCATGGAGGCTTGCAGCAAGGAGAACAACCATCATCGCGGCGTCGATCAATCGTATATTCGCGTGTTGGAAATCTCGAAGGGTTCGCTCGGCCTTGATACCGCATCGTCGACCTTCGCTCACGAAGTCCCACAAGACGACAAATTTTACATGCCGGTTCAGTGCCAGCAGTGTGACAACCCACCTTGCGTGACCGTTTGTCCCGTCGAAGCGACTTGGAAGGAAGAAGATGGGATCGTGGTCGTCGATTACAACTGGTGTATCGGCTGTCGGTATTGTGAAGCGGCCTGCCCCTACCATGCGCGTCGATTCAATTGGGAGCAACCCGAACTGCCGGCTGAAGAAATCAACCCCGATCAGGGCTATTTGTCCAATCGCATTCGACCACAGGGAACGATGGAAAAGTGCCACTTCTGCTTGCATCGGACCCGAGAAGGTCGGCTCCCGGCTTGCTTAGAGGCATGCCCCACGGGTGCCCGAGTTTTTGGCGATATCAATGATCCCGATTCGGATATCAACTGGGTTCTCAAAAACAAACGAGTATTCGTTCTCAAAGAAGAACTAGGTACTCAACCAAGTTTCTTCTACTTCTTCGATTCATGAGTATCGTCGCCGGATGAATTCAACGTCACTATCACAACCGCTAAACCAACATGCGATCCGCAACTACCCACGTTTTCTGTGGTGGGCGCTGGGCGAAGCTACCAGCGGAAGCCTCACGTTCTACGTCTGGATGATCAGTCTATTCGCGATCGCGTTGGTTGGAGCAAACGCGTGGGCGCATCAAGTTGCGGCTGGGATGATCGTCACGCACATGACCGATCATGTTAGCTGGGGCCTCTATATCGCAAACTTCACGTTCTGCGTCGGGCTTGCGGCGGGCGGGGTCATGATGGTCATACCAGCTTATCTCTACGACAACGACGAAATGCATCACGTCGTCATCATCGGAGAAGTCGTGGCGATCGCCGCGATCATCATGTGCACTTTGAGTGTTTTGGTGGACCTTGGTCGCCCCGATCGATTTTGGCACTTGATACCCGGGATTGGTCGATTCAATTGGCCGATGTCGATGTTGACTTGGGATGTGATCGTTCTGAACGGTTATTTGCTGATTAACCTACACATCGTCGGCTACTTGCTTTACATGCAATTTCTCGGACGAAAGCCTAACCCGGCTTGGTATCTTCCGTTCGTTTTACTTTCCATCGCGTGGGCGATTAGCATTCATACGGTAACCGCGTTTCTCTATTGTGGGTTGGGCGGTCGGCCGTTTTGGAATACTTCGCTCCTAGCGCCTCGATTTCTTGCGTCGGCTTTCGTAAGCGGACCATCGTTCATCATTCTCGTCATGCGAGTTCTAAGAATCACGACGCGATTCGAAGCACCGCCCGGGCCTGCGATCTTGCTTATTCAAATTATCCGAGTCGCCATGACGGTAAACTTGGTCATGCTTGCGAGTGAGGTCTTTACGATGTTTTATACGGGAGGAGCCCACTTGGCTTCGGCGAAGTATCTGTTCTTTGGAAGCCACGGCCACTACGGATTGGTCCCGTGGATTTGGACAGCGATTGCTTGTAACGTCGTTGGAACGATTTTGTTTTTCACCAAGTCGGCTTTGGACCGCAGCCCGATTCGAATCATTGCTTGTTTGCTATGTATCGTTGGGATCTGGATCGAAAAAGGAATGGGGCTCATCATCCCTGGCTTTATCCCGAGTACGCTTCATGAAATCGTCGAGTATGCCCCAAGCTTGACGGAGTGGAAAGTGACGGCTGGAGTTTGGGCTATCGGACTGATCGTCCTGACACTGCTGCTCAAGATGGTCGTTCGTGTTTCGCTGGTACACGAACAGGGGTCAACTCCGTAAATTGTTTGGTTGCGATTCCAATGGGACGATCCATCGGAATACCTGCACTCGCAAGCAACGTTGTCAGTAGATCTCCCTGATTGCCTCGCGTTTCGGTAAGGAAACGCCCGGTGTCGAGCGAACCACCTCCCTTGCCCGCGAGAATAAACGGCAAGTTTTCTCGTGTGTGATTGTCGCCATCTTCCAGGCCAGAACCCCACATCATAATGCAGTTGTCAAGCAAGGTACCGTCGCCTTCACTCAAAGAATGCATCTTCTTCACCATGTAGGCGAATTGCGATATGTTGAACTCGGTAATCTTGGCCACTTTCTCAACTTTGTCTGCTTGACCTCGGTGATGCGTTGCCGAGTGATGCTGGTCGTTGAATCCAAGCTCAGGATACGATACGCCGTTCGGTGTCGAGCCAATGTAGGTAGAGACACGGGTTGTGTCGGTTTGAAATGCCAACACCATGAGGTCGCACATTACTTGCATATACTCGCTGCGTTTGTCTCCCTCTGGAATCTTGATCTCAATGGGAGGAGAATCCGTGTCCCAGCGTTTGCTCGACCTGACGCCCGCTTTCTCCAATGAAGCGTCCTTCTGCCGAAACTCGATAGCGGCAATACGTCGTTCCACGGATCGAACACTATCGAGATACTCATCCAGCTTGAGTTGATCGCTCGTGGGTAACGTTCGCCGGAGATCCTTTGCGCCTCCGAGGACGATATCCAACATGCTTCGATCCAGTGCACTCATCCGCGTCGCTTCACCGGAAGGATGGCCTTGTTCCTTCTTGTTGAATAAACGATCCATAACATTCCGCGG
>JANPLJ010001262.1:0-5200 GCA_031426475.1 Pirellulaceae bacterium
GCGATCGGGGCGCACCCATCCATGTTCCCAAAAATGCCTTAGCGACTCTTCATCGAACGGTGAGTCTCCGACACCGGCCGCAAGCAGCGCGAGTACTGATGATCCAAATGCCAATTCGTTTCGGCTCGACGCAACGAACAGCGGCTTTTTACCAATCGGATCTCGAAACAAATAGACTCGCTTCGTTTTCGAATCGACGATAGCTCCCGAAAACATCCCACGCAAGCGTTTTAGTCCGTCCACTCCCCATTCACGAAAAACGGTTAGCAAGACCTCGGTATCGGATTCCGTTTCGAATGGAACCGATTGCAACTCCTTTCGAAGTTCTTGATAATTGTAGATTTCCCCGTTGAAAACCAGCACGTGCCGTTCGTCGCGACTGACCATGGGCTGATGCGATATCGCGTTAGGATCGACGATAGCGAGCCTTGCGAAACCCAATGCGACCTCTTTATCGTCGGCAAGCCAAATACTTTGGGCGTCTGGTCCCCGCCGATGTAATCGATTGAGTCCCGCCGTGATCCGGGAAGTGGTAGCATTCCGATTACTGGTCGCGCCGCAGATTAGACCGATAAATCCGCACATCGATATATCTCCTATTCAATGCCCACTTGGTTGTATTGCATGCGATCTTGGAGAGGCTTCCAACCTCGTTCTAAGCCTTGGCGTTGCCAATGGCTCATTTTTCGTGTATCAATCAAAGGGTTACCAAGACCTAAATTGGGTCAAGTAACTCTCAAAACAACCACATTCATCATGGAAAACCGCAGAACAACAAATGAAACGCTTCGTCCAGTACGGTGCAGGTTTGTGTGGACCGGACGGTTGGGTAAACTTCGATATTAGCCCCACCTTACGACTGCAGCGATTGCCGATTGTCGGAAGCCTGTTTGGCCAACTGAAGCCCCGATTCCCCAAAACGATACAGTATGGAGACATCGTGCGTGGGCTTCCACTCGCTGAAAACTCCTGTGACGCCATCTATTGTTCGCACGTGCTCGAGCATTTGACGCTCCAGGACTTCCGAATTGCGATCAACAACACCTACCGCTACCTCACACCTGGAGGCCGCTTTCGGTTTGTACTGCCCGATTTGGAAAAACTTGCCAAGGACTATATTTCTAGTTCCAGTCCAGACGCTTCGATGATTTTCATGCAAGATTCGTATCTTGGATATCAGTATCGAGCACGTGGTCTTTCTGGTCTGCTGCGAGCGTGGCTTGGAAATTCCTCGCATCTTTGGATGTGGGATTTCAAGTCGATTTCGGTTGAATTGTCGAAAGCAGGGTTTCAAAGCATACGACGTGCACAGTTTGGTGATTCGGGCGATCCCGCATTCAATGCAGTCGAGGATCTCGGTCGATGGGAGTCGTGTCTTGGCGTCGAATGCATCAAGCCCAAGGCCTAATTTGTGCGTATGGCTATGTTGCGGACAAATTCGGCCGGATTTCCCGTCACCAGCGTAAATGGCGAAGTGGTTTTCGTAACGATGGACCCTGCGGTGCACACTCCACCACGTCCGATAACTACCCCCGGACCAACAAAACACATCGCTGCTACCCAACAACCGCTCTCCAGGCGAATAGGCTTTGTAATGAGTCCGAATGCTGGATCTTTGTAGTCGTGGCTTCCAGTGCAAAGGAACGCCCGTTGGGAAACACAGACGTTGGATTCGATGTCGACCGGAGCCAAACTTAGGATCGTGACTTCCTCGCCTATCCACACATGGTCTCCAATGCTTAGTCGCCATGGAAACGAAACGTTTACACCGCTGCGAATGACAACGCCTTTACCGACGGTTGCTCCGAAAATCCGTAAACACGCACATCGTACCGCCGAAGGAATAGGCAGTGCCGCCCGAAACAAAGGCCATTTCACCATACTCCAGGCCAACTCCTTGAATCGGGATGCACCGCGGTCAAAGGACCGATTTTGAAATCGCGATAGATCTCGGCTCATCTACGCTGTACGCTTGCAATCGACTGCGTGGGGATGATTGACCGTGACGACAAACCAGACGTATCGAGTGTTTTGGCCAGTCCGTCTGCGAGCTCCGTAAATCGGAATTCCGGCACCAATTTTAAAAGTTTGCTGGAGTCAAGTGAGACAGAGGAGAGGTCTACCGGTCGCGACGAATCATACTTCACTCCAATCGAAGTTTCCGCCACGGATCGCAATAAATTAAGAAGTTCGGTGAGCGAAGTCGCAATCCCAGTACCAAGGTTAAAAATATCCGTTTGCTCAAGTCGATTTAGCGATAACGACACCAAATGGCACATATCGTCGATATAGACATAGTCACGCCGCGCGTTTCCGTCGCCAAAAATCGTCACGGGTAACTTCCTGCTCATCGACTCGATCCAGTGCGGAATCACTCCTTGACCAGGTCTTCGACGTTGACCGGGGCCATACGGATTAGCGATTCGAAAAATGTCCGCTGAGAACTTTCCTTGAATGGCTGCATGCATCAGCAGAGACTCCGCGGCTAATTTGAATATGGCGTAGGGAGACTGTGGATTTGCGAGAGTCTCTTCGGTTCGAGGAGCCAGTTGTGGCGCGTAGATGGTTCCACCCGATGATGGAAAAACTATCTTCTTTACCTTCGTCAATTCTGCAACTTCGATCAAGTCGAACAAAGGAGCCAACGCTTCCTCATACTCCGCTTTGGGATTCGCATAATTCAAACTTGGATACGTCGACGTGGCGAAATGAAATACGACATCGGCTCCTCGAAAGACCGAACCCAGGAACTCTTTGCTTCGAATATCTCCACAAGCAAGCGTGAGATTCGACGAAGGTTCGATCTCCGTTATTCGTTTCCTGCTACAAGCGAGCGTTTGATGCCCAGCTTTCGCCAGATATGAGGCAAGCGCGCCGCCTAGGAATCCACCAGCGCCAAGGACAACTACTTTTCGGGCTGACTGGGATGTCACTTCTTTACTACCATCGAAACGGACGACAATTTTGAGGATGAAATGGATTGGCGAACTCCGCCAAACTCACCTTCCGCAGGATTTCATGCGGCTTACAGCCAGCGGAAACGCTTTCATTCGCTAGTATTGCACGGTGGAGTTCAACGAAAATTGTCACAATCTCAAAGCGTTACGAAGTCTGGTCGACTGCCACCGCCTATTAACCAACCATAAAGCATATGCATCTGCTTAGCGATACTCATCCATCCGAACTGTTCTTCGACTAGCTTGCGAGCACTATAACTCATCTGCGTGAGTTCCTCATCACGTAACTCCAGAGCCAACATAAGGCCGTTGCTCACTGACTCGACGGTCGGTTCAACCGAAATAGCAGCACACGCATCGAACCCGATTCCAAGGTTGCATTGCGCAGACATCATGGTTGGTGTTCCGTGCGCCCACGCTTCGAGTACAGCCATAGGGATCCCCTCAGAAAAACTTGGCAATACGAACAGATGCGCGCCTGTGAGCAATTTAAATTTTTCTGCCCCGTAGGTCGGTCCCATAATGCAAACGTCCGCATCGGTGTGCTGATCGGTGGTTCTTGTTGATAAATCGTATTGAGCACACAGCTTTACTAATTCTCCCAAATGCCCACCTTCGTCCTTGCCAGCGATGATGAATCGCCAGTTGCCTCGCCGCATTCTTTCTTTATTTTTCCCCCAAGCGTGAATGAGATTTGCAAGCCCCTTCTTCGGATGAATTCTCCCTAGGTACACAGCCTGCTTCTTTGAGCCGTTACTAAACCGCGTTCGTGAACTTGCAATGCTCGTCGCGTCTGGTGCATAGACGCCGTTGGGTATGACGGCAATTGGGTTGGATAGTCCAAAGCGGCGATAATCGGCAACGTCTTTTTCAGTATTCGCTTGTATGCAGGCAGCCCTGGTTAGCATTCGCCTTTCAATGAGAAGCGAAATTAGCCGCTTTTTCCAACGAGAATTCTTCAATGCCCAAGAATCCAACATGCCGTTGGTCGAAACCAAGAGGGGTCTCTTCTTTTGTTCCGTCCACCTGGAAGCAACTAGCGATGTGTAGCTCCATAGGGAATGCAAGTGACATAGATCGAAATTCGAGGCTAACAACTCTTTCTGCAGGCTGGGTGCGTACCGAAAACTATCATTTCCATAATGCGGAACACACCTCGGTACGACCGGATGCCACTTGCCCAAATCCGTTTGAGTATGCTCATCCTCTGTTCCGAAGACACCAATGGAACACCCCATATTAGTGAGTTCCTTCGCGAGCGCTACCTCTACCTCGAAAATGCCGCCAGCATCGCGAGAAACCGATCGTGTAAGAAATGCAATCTCCAAGGGAACTATATTTCAGGTTACTTGGGTATCTTAGTGGTTTATTCTAGCCTACGAATCAACGAAATATCGAATGTCGCGCTCGACGACGAACAACGATCAACGATGTTGAAAAGAGACCGACCATCATGAATGCACCAGGCTCTGGAACCGAAGCCAAGTAAGTGCTCCAAACCATTTGTTCGATTTGTCGCCCGCCAGTGGGACTCAGATAATAGTCGAAGCTAGGCACCTGAAAACTAAACAGTTTTGGATCAAACCCAATCGGTTCCGTTCCGTAAAGCGCAGAATAGACAGAGAGCGCTGCAATAAAGCTACCCACCGAACTGGCATGATTTGGATCTCTCCACAATTGAGTTTCGGTTAGAGCACCGAGCGACTGAACTCCGTTGAGTGTAGTGATCAGCTCGATCGAAGTTCCACCTCGAATCGCATCTATCGTCGATACCCATGCTTGGCCAGCGGGAATGAGAGAAACGTTGTAACCTGATTGTGAAAGCTCGCTCAGAATTAAGTCGTACGAGCTTTTGGCTTGAACGAAGTCGCCAGCAAGCGTCGCTTGGAAAGTATGCCATGCATCATAAAACGGGATTCCAGCTCCCGAATCAAGTCGAGCGCCCCACGGGGCATACAAGAAAAATCGCGTATCCGAATTCGCCGGGTTTTGCTTGGTGAAGTTAATGAAATTCTTGATCGACTGGATTTCTTGTGCAACCGAAGCACCGTAATGCGGCTGAAGCAATACGTTGTCGACGGGGCCTGTAAGAAAGTCTCGATACTTCCCGAAACCTGGAGTCAACAAGCAAGTTTCGTCCGGATTTGTCCATATTCTAGTAAGGGATTGCGAACAGTCTAAATGCACGCCCGTTTGAGTTGGGTTGGACGTGCTGCTGGTCATCAAGTCGAACCCCTTGCCAG
>JANPLJ010001263.1:0-3327 GCA_031426475.1 Pirellulaceae bacterium
GATTGGCGTGGTCGTCGCAGTTGGGTTTTTCTATGGATTCCAATGTATATCGTTTGGTTAAATCTTCATGCAGGATTTGTGGTCGGGCTTGGAATGCTAGCGTTTCATGCGGTCGAGCGAACGATGGACGCTTGGTGTCGCGGACTTCCTATCTGGGAACGTATCGGGCATCTACTGGCATTGCTACCGGTCGCTGGACTCGGTTTGCTTTGTAATCCATGGGGACTTGAATACGCTCCGTATTTGTTGCGGGCCATTACGATGTCGCGACCAACGATCCTGGAATGGAAACCGCTTTGGTACACATATGATCCACTGACAACGATGATTGCGTTTAGCATCTCGGTTGTCATGCTTGGATATGTCGCTAAAGTTCGTCGATGGAGTCGATTGCGTGGCTGGCTTTTCTGTGCGCTAGCCGCTTACATGGCTTTGAAGCATATTCGGCATGGTTCTTTGTATGCGATCGTTTTTCTCGCTTGGATGCCAGGCTGGGTGACGCCAACTCCGCTTGGACGTTCGCTGGTCGCTTGGATAAAGCACCAGCGAATGGGAGCGATACAGGCTTCGCGCTACTTGGCTATTGGATGCGCTTTGTTCGCGGTTTGGAACACGTTTTGGCATGCCAGCCTGCCAACAACGATTGCCGCATCGACGTTTTGTTTCCCAAAGGGTGCTGTCGATTATCTGAAATCGCACTCAGTCCAAGGAAACATCATGACACCGTTCCATTGCGGAGCCTACGTTTCATGGGCGTTGCATCCCGATATGAAAGTGAGCCTCGATGGCCGGTACGAGGTTGCGTATGCCGAAGAAGTGATGCCAGCGCATCAAGGGTTCTACGATGCGTTACCAGGATGGAAAACGATGCTGGACCGTTACGACCATGACTTCATTCTCGTCCCTCAAGACGCTGCCGTCCGCCAGCTACTAGGCGGCGATCAAGCGAATAGCTTGGACGGCTGGAGGATGATCTACCAAGACGATGCGTATGCGATCTTTTCGCGTGATGACATCGAATTGCCGTATCTCGATCAGCTTAAATAGTGCTTCATCCAACTTTGATTTTACGGTTGGATGAAGCACTAGGAATTGGTCATCGCCGAAGTCGTCAGACTCTGGATGCCTTGCCAATGGACCGGATGTCTCGAACGCTATCGGAATTCTTGCGAATCCGACTAGCAAAATTGAATCCGGGCGAAAAACTTGCTTAATGCATTTGGCCATTGAGAGACGTTGAGTTACGATACTGTTTCCTGCCTTGCCCCTCATTCCTTCCTTGGAGCGTTTTCAATGCAACGACAAGTCCTTCAATTCGTGGTGGTTTTTGTTCTATCCGTTTTTTGGGGAGTGCCCGTAGGCGGTCAAGAGGCTTCGACCACACCTTGGTCAGACTTGTTTAATGGGAAAGACTTCGACGGTTGGAATCACGATCCGCTCGGTAAGGCCGAGTATACGGTCGTCGACGGTACGATCCATGGAGTGACTGTTGAAGCGAGTCCAAATTCGTTTCTATATACGAAAAAAGAGTATGGCGACTTCGAGCTCGAGTTCGAAGTGCGAGTGCATGATAGTTTGAACAGCGGGGTTCAGATCCGTTCCCGTGAAAAATCCGCTGCCGATGTCGAAGCCGAAGAAAAGAAGTCTGGTAAGCAGGTTAAGAACAAGAACGCATCGATCGGGCGGTTTTTTGGTCCCCAAGTTGAGATCGAATCGAGCCCAGGACAAGCCGGTTACATCTATGGCGAAGCAACCAGCTACGGTTGGTTGTCTAAAGAACCTCAGGATTCAAAGCACGCTCACGAGGCCATGAAGAACGGGGAGTGGAACAAGTTTCGCGTTGTTGCGAAGGGGCCTCGAATTCAGACGTGGATCAACGGTCAGCCAATCGCCGATATGAGTCATGATGGGATTTATGAAACCCATCCGAAAGGGCACATCGCTGTGCAGGTTCATGGTATCAAACCAGGCACGGGTCCCTACGATGTCTCGTGGCGAAATCTTCGTATTCGAGAATTGAAATAGTCGATTCCGTGTCCGACGAATTGTTCCGAGCGACCGCATCGATCAAGCACCTCGAAATTCGGGCTATGTTGCTTCGCAGGTTGCGATCGTTCTTCGATCAGCTCGATTTTGTCGAAGTGCAGACACCGGTGCTTTCGCGTCACACGGTGATCGATCGCCATATCGATTTGATTTCGGTTGAGATCATCGAACCCGGCACAAATACGCCGTCCGCTTGGTATCTTCAATCCTCGCCGGAGGCTGCGATGAAGCGACTTTTGGCGTGTGGCATGAAGAAGATCTATCAGATTGGTCCCGTTTTTCGCGATGGCGAGCTCGGGCGGTTGCACAATCCCGAATTTACGCTTGCGGAGTGGTATCGCGTTGGCGATGACCTTGAAGCAGGTCTATCGCTGCTGAACGATCTGACAAAAGTGTTGCTGGGAACTGCAGACTGCAATCGCGTCCTATTTGCAGACGCCTTTTCAAAAGCGGTCGGAATCGATCTATGGGGGGCGAGTGTGGCTGATCTGGCAGATCGTGCCGTCGCACTACAAGTCGTCGAAACGAAGTTGTGGTCGGATGATTGGGACGATTGGGTAAATCTCTTGTTCTCGATCGTCGTTCAGCCGACGCTTGGTCATGAGACGCCAACATTGATTACCCACTTTCCAGCATCGCAGGCGGCTTTAGCGAAACTTTCGAAAGATGACGGGCGCCTTGCAGAACGGTTTGAGCTCTTCTATCAAGGAATCGAACTCGCCAACGGCTACCATGAACTACTGGATCCCTCGGTTCTACGAGAGAGGAATGCGAAAGCAAACGTCGATCGGGTTCGCGATCGTAAGAAGGCACTTCCCGAAGAGAGCCACCTGTTAGACGCGATGGACGCTGGGCTTCCAGCGTCAACCGGGTGTGCTCTAGGATTTGATCGAATCGTCATGTTAGCATGCAATGCCGACCGAATTACCGAAGTCATGGCTTTCCCCTTCGATCGAGCGTGACATTCTTTGAGTGCCAAAGGCTTCGGACGATCGATTCATCCAACGATTCGGGATATACTTGCGACGCACGTTTCCGATTAAATATTGCTTCCAATCGCTGGGATCTCACCACTATGAAACGACTTTCGATATCCGTCTTTTGTGTCGTCCATTTTGTCATTTCCGTTACGCTGTTTGCAGACGATGCCAAGCGTCCGAATTTCTTGTTTGTTTTTGCCGATGACTGGGGGCGTTGTGCAAGCGCGTATGCCAAGCTGGATGGCCCTGGTACCTTCAACGACGTCATTCAGACACCGAACTTCGATCGCGTTGCGAACGA
>JANPLJ010001264.1:0-3103 GCA_031426475.1 Pirellulaceae bacterium
GTTTATAACGGGCACCTGTTTGTTGGCGGAAAGCTTTTGAACGAATCGGGCATGGAACATCATCCACTCAATCCGATGACAGATCCAAATTTGGTTCGAGTTCTTTCCAAACAAACAGACAATCATGTGGCCTACCTTCCATACCATGTTGTTGAGCGTGGGCGGGAGTCCATTATCAAGGGATTAAAAACACTTCAGGAGTCTGCAAAACCATTGGTGATCGTTGACGCGTTGAGCAACCAACATTTGGAATCGATCGCCATGGCTTGCGCTGACATGCCCTTGGTTACTGGAAGCTCAGGTCTTGCGATTGGCTTGCCAACCGCCTACCGCGATCGGGGGCTTTTGTCGAGCAATTCCAGCTTGCCATCCATCCCGAAGGTTGATGGTCGGACCGTGATCCTCGCGGGCAGCTGTTCGCAAGCGACTCGGGAACAAGTCGACTTCATACGATCGCTTTATGCAACGCGGTTCCTGGATGTACGTCGATGCGTTGCTGATTCTGACGCGGAGGTCGACGAGATAATTCGTTGGTCAGAGCAACAAGATCTAGAGCAACCTATTGTCATCGCATCGACAGCTTCTGCAACGCAAGTGGTGGCATTGCAAGCCGAGTTTGGACAACGACGGGTTGCGACTGCCGTCGAATCGGCATTGGCGAATTCAGCTTATCGATTGGTTGGAGAATGCGGCGCGCGACGATTGATCGTGGCAGGCGGCGAAACTTCTGGGGCTGTTGTAAGTAGACTGGGGGTGAACACTCTTCGCATAGGACCTCGCATCGCGCCTGGCGTTCCGTGGACAGAATCGACCGACGGCCTGCCCCTGGCCTTCGCACTAAAATCAGGCAATTTCGGCGGAACTGATTTTTTTCAACGCGCCGTGGAGATGCTTCCGAAATGAACGAACAGGAACTACGCGAACAGATGGTCATGCATGGTCGCTCGATTTACGAACGTGGACTGACCAGCGGCAGCTCGGGAAACATCAGCGTGCGTGTCGACGATGGATTCTTGGTCACACCGACGAATTCTTGTCTCGGGCGACTTGCGGCCAATCGCATTTCGAAAATCGATGTTCATGGGAATTTGCTATCCGGTGATAAACCATCGAAAGAATCGTTCCTGCATTTGGCGATGTATCGATCGCGTCCCCAAGATCAAGCGATCGTTCATTTACATTCAACGTATTCGGTGGCTGTTTCGTGTTTAGCTGGTGTCGATCCCAATGATGTTCTGCCGCCGATAACGGCCTATTACGTTATGCGAGTCGGACGATTGCCACTGATTGGATATTTTCCACCCGGCGATCAGGCGCTTGCGACAGAGGTTGAACGTGTCGCGACCTCATCGCGATCTATGCTCCTGGCGAATCATGGCCCCGTTGTATCAGCGGCGGATCTCCATTCAGCCGTTTATGCGGTTGAAGAACTCGAAGAAACAGCCAAGCTGCATTTGCTGCTGCTCGACAAGATGACTCGTTACTTGACCCCGGAGCAATGCGACGAACTAGTGAGAAGATTTCCGTCGTGATGAGTTTGGCAACTAGAAGAAAATCAATTTATTCAGCACTCAATGACAGGCGGTAGGCCTGTCCTACGTGAGAGAAACACCGAATGGGAACATATCGAATTGCGGCCTTACCGGGTGATGGCATTGGCCCAGAAGTACTGGAATCATCGCTTCGCGTTATAGAGTACATCGCGGAAAGCACTCCCGGATTAGAGCTTGATATTACACCGTATGAAGCGGGCGCAGGGCTCTACCGTAAAACCGGCGAGACGCTTCCGAAGGATGTATTGGATGCGTGCATGAGCGCCGATGCAGTGCTGTTGGCTGCGATCGGTTTGCCTGATGTTCGCAAACCGGATGGCACCGAAGTGCAGCCTGAGATGATGATGGGTTTGCGTCGGGCTTTGAATGTTTATGCCGCGGTGCGTCCAGTGAAACTGTATCCGGGCGTTACTGGGCCGTTGCGAACCGATACGGCTGGTATCGATATGGTCATCATTCGCGAGAACCTCGAGGGGTTATTCGCATCCTTCGGTGGCGGATGCGTACTGAACGATCAAGTAGCGACGGATACCATCGTCATCACGCGGGAAGGAACTCGACGCGTCGCAGACTTCGCTTTTCGACTCGCTCGCCGTCGCAATGGTCGGCCACTGGATGGCCAGCGGACAGTGACATGTGTCGACAAAGCCAACGTATTTCGGAGTTTTGCATTCTTTCGCAAAGTATTCTTCGAGGTAGCCGCGGAATACCCGGATATAGCGGCCGATGCCGCTTATGTCGACGCGATGAGCCTTTATATGGTTCAAAATCCGTCAGCCTACGACGTCTTGGTAATGGAGAATCAATTCGGCGATATTCTTTCGGATTTGGGAGCGGGGATCGTTGGCGGATTGGGACTAGGTCCCTCAGCCGAGATCGGCGACGAACGAGCGATGTTCCAGCCATCACATGGTACCGCACCTCAATTGGCTGGTAAGAATGTTGCGAATCCAATCGCCATGATTCTATCGGCTAGCATGATGCTCGATTGGCTATCGGAACGTCACCAGGATCAAGCTGCAGGAAAAGCAGCAGTTCGAATCGAACAAGTGGTCGCGAGATTGTTGGCCGATGGTCAGACGCGAACCGCAGACTTGGGCGGATCCGCCAAGACAAGTGATGTGACGCAAGCAGTCCTTTCCATTCTCAAGACACACTAGGAGATTTGCTTTATGAATTTAATGAGACTTCGCTTCATCGTTGTATGTGTTTTCGCCATGGCGCTGTCCCAGACATTTCGAGCATACTCCGAGGACGCACTGACTAAACCGATTGCATCCCCAGAGCTCGTATTCGAGGAAAAGGGTGGGATCGTTGCGATCGAAGCCGAACATTTTTCCGAACAGACACTGTCCGATGTGCGAGCGTGGCACCTCACAACGAGAGACAAGATACCGAAGATCGAGCCGGATGGCGACGCAACGCATATCGGCGGAGCATCGGGCGGTGCGTACTTGGAGTTGTTGCCGGATACTCGACGCTCGCATGACGACAAGCTGATTCAGGGCCAGAACTTCACGAATGAAGCGGGGAAGATGGCGGTCTTGTCA
>JANPLJ010001265.1:0-2885 GCA_031426475.1 Pirellulaceae bacterium
CGTACGGCGCTTCCTCCGAAGTCTGACGACATCGGCTGGCGTTAGGACACCTATTCCGTATCTTGTCAAAACGCTAGTCACGTTCTCATGCCTTACCAAGGACGCGAGGTTATCGTGCCTTCTTCCGGGCTGCTCGCTTGAGCATACAAACGTTTTGGAATGCGACCAGCAAGGTATGCGGAACGCCCGGCTTCCGTCGCATGATACATCGCGGTTGCCATGCGTACCGGATCTCGCGCATGTGCGATGGCGGTGTTTAACAAAACCGCGTCCGCCCCGAGCTCAAATGCAACTGCAACATCGCTAGCCGTTCCAACGCCCGCATCGACGATTACGGGATAAGTTGGGTCGTCGGACTTGAGGTACTCGAGAATGATCGTCAGATTGTTCGGATTCAAGATACCCTGCCCCGATCCGATCGGCGAACCCGCTGGCATGACGCACGCAGCCCCAGCCGCCTTCAAGCGTACCGCCATGATCGGATCATCACTGGTGTAGCAAAGAACTTGAAAGCCTTCATCGACCAATCGTTTGCACGCTTCGAGAGTCGCCAGCGGATCGGGGAGCAAGGTCTTGCTGTCCCCTAGCACTTCCAGTTTCACCCAGTCGGCTCCCGGATTCTCCAACGATTTAAGAATCTCACGTCCAAGTCTTGCAACTCGCACAGCGTCGATCGCGTTGTAGCAACCAGCCGTATTCGGCAACAACGTGTATCGAGTCAGATCGATGAAGTCGAGCAGGTTTCTGCCATCACGGTCGTAGAGCTTCTCTCGTCGGACCGCAACGGTAACACATTCCGAATGGGATGCAGCAAGCGAGTCTCGCATCAAATCGAGGGTATCGTATTTGCCAGTTCCAACAATCAGTCGACTGTTCAGCGAATGGGAACCGATGCGAAGGGGGGCGTCGATCATAGATTGATGTGGAATGGGTTTTGTACTGATAGTGCGGTCTATCTTTGGATGGTTATTCAGAAATTTTAGGACACTTCTCGCTGATCGCCAGCTCTCGTAGCTACGCTCGCCAAGAGCGTGGATGCTTAAATCCTCCTAAAATCGATAGCCTAAGGCACTTCTGCCACCGTCTTGGCGACGGTAGCTACGTCCGAAACCATAGTCAACTTTTACGGTCCAAGCCCCCGTCGCTTTTCTATCTAGCCGCCCCCAACGAGCGTAACGACTTCGATCGCATCGCCTTCTTCCAGCTTGAGCGTTCGGTATTCGGGCTTCGGAACGATCTCCATGTTGCGTTCGACGGCGCAAAACTTAATCGGAACGCCCGCCTCAAGCAAAAGTTCTTCGACGGTCGTCTCCGGTTCGACTTGCTTCTGCAGGCCATTGAATTGGATTGTCATCATAGCTTTAAGCTTTTTCAAAGGCTGAATCGAAAGCTCTTCCGCTCGGCGCAAAGTCCATGCGTTTCACGAATTGGGCCGCTTCTCGAGCCCCAAATTCACGTTCCATACCGCAGTCTTCCCACTCAACGCTCAACGGCCCGCTATAACCAACGTCATTCAACGCGCGAATGATCTCTTCGAAGTTGACGCTACCGCGACCTGGTGATCGGAAGTCCCAACCGCGACGAGGATCACCAAAGTTTAAATGGCTTGCAAGGATCCCCGAACGGCCGTTCAATTTCGTCGTCGCGTCTTTGATATGGGCGTGATAAATTCGCTCTGGGAAAGCTCGAATGAATTCCACCGGATCGACACCTTGCCAAAGCAAATGGCTTGGATCGAAGTTAAACCCAAACTCTTCGCGATGATCTAGTGCTTCCAAAGCCATTTGAGCGGTATAGATATCGAACGCAATCTCCGTGGGATGAACCTCGAGCGCGAACTTGACGCCACATTCGGCGAAGACATCCAGAATCGGATTCCAAAGATCGGCGAAGTGCTTGAAGCCGTCATCGATCATCGATTGTGGAACGGGTGGGAACGAATAGTTGAGGTGCCAAATGCTGGAACCCGTAAAACCATTGACTACGCCGACTCCAAATTTCTTGGCGGCCCGCGCGGTGTTCTTCATCTCGTCGATGGCCCGCTTGTTCACGCCATCCGGTTTTCCATCGCCCCAAACATAGGGAGGCAAAATCGACTTGTGTCGCGCATCGATATTGTCGCAAACCGCTTGTCCGACTAGATGAGCGCTGATGGCATGACACTGAAGTCCGTGTGAATCCAGTAGCTCGCGTTTTGCCGAACAATAACCGTCATCCGCAATCGCCTTGTCGACTTCGAAATGGTCGCCCCAGCAGGCCAGTTCGATCCCATCGTAACCAAAACTCTTTACCATTTGAGCCATCTTGGCAATCGGAAGGTCGGCCCACTGGCCGGTGAAAAGCGTGACAGGACGTGCCATTCTGAGCAAACTCCACGGTTCGAATATGAGGAATTGGAAAAACGTAAGAATATCAGGCCAGCCGCAAAAAAGTAGGTCCCCTAAGCCGGGCGACGAGCTTGTCTCGTTTCGGAATAATCGTTTGCGTTCGAGACCACAGTAGGCCGGAACAAGCAGCCAATTGTGTTAGTCAATTTGAGAAAGCTAGTCTGCGCTGTTCCGGCAAACGTAAACCTCGGTTTTGCCGGAACGGCGTCGCTAACGTTTTATTCAACATCCAAGTTTGCTTGCGACTTGTTCCGGCCTACTAAAAAGCTAAAAAGCAAGACGGCTTCCTCACGGGCTGCTTGAATCGCTTTTTCGTCACAAATCATTGGCGATTGCGATGCTTGCATTCGTTGCTAACTCGTCGCTAACGCTTCCGGCTCTTGTTGTCGGAGGACAACAGCATCCTCGGTTATCCAATTGACAAAGCACTAGTCCTTAAATAAGCATATGCCATTTTGTTGGCACGATATTTGCGCATAAAAAACTCGAAATGCCCTG
>JANPLJ010001266.1:0-1743 GCA_031426475.1 Pirellulaceae bacterium
AACGGGTGGTCCCATTCGCACTCGCGCGCTTCCCGATTTGTCGATCAGGTCCAACAACGTGCGATATGTTTCGTCGCAACTGAAATCAGCGAGCAATTGTGATAGCAGAAAGCCTGTGCTATCGTTACCAACGCGGCGCTGACACTCGAAAAGATGCAACACGGCCCAATCAGGGATAAAGCCGCGAACCGCGCGCAGGGTCCGAACAGTCCGCTCAAGTGAGGTCGGATTTTCATCGTTCCTATAATTCTGGAGGATAATCGCCTTGATGAGCCGCTTCGCCCACAACGATCGTATCAACCTTAACTCAACAAGATTTTCAGAGGCGGTCCGGTTCGCAAGTTGGTCATATTGCAAATTGACAGAAGCAGCGTATTCGTGCGAGTGAGGCGCGCATACATGATCTTTCCAATGCTCGATCTCGTCTAGCAACGAGAAAGGCTCATGGGACCTACTAACTAACTTAATTTCCTGAAGCGTCTGCGGCAGACTATCGTTCGAATGACGCTCACGATGCAACGTTCGGTTTGAAGAATTCACAGGTGTCACATAGTTAAAGTTGACTAGTCTTCCCTTAAAGCAAGGAGACTTCATCGTACAAATCGCTTATAGCTTCTACTCGGCAGCGCCTTGAAAATTCGCTGATTCCAATGCATTCTTTGGTCTCGATTGGGCTTTCAAGTTGAGTAGATGCAATTCGTGCGCCGTAGCGATCAATGCGATTCCCATCTGTAAAGTATCCACATTGCTTCCGTTGTGGTCTGAGCCGACTGTAGGGATAGCATAGGCACCCGGAACAAATTTTCTTCGCAAAAACCTACTGCGTCGTTGAGTCCCATGGTTTTAAGATACTGGAAAGATGATGGCGTGAAGATATTCATTCACATGGGATGGAAGCTTACGCTAACGCAGATGCTTGAGCACAACAAAGACGCCATGAATCACGCCAGGATAAACTGCCAACAACGTCAGTAGAACATTCAGCCAAAAAGTCTTGGAAAAGCCTGTATCGAGGTAAACCGCCCATGGCGGGACTAGAAATACGAGCATGATCCTGAAGGCATTTTGGTTAGCAGGCGTCGTCGTGTTTACCATCATGGTGAATTCCATTCTTTAGAAGCGTGCCAATCTATGTATGTTTTGCATTCAGCCTGCTCGATTTTGTAACGGCGTCTTCAAGCTCTTAGGTAACGGTGCGAATTTGAATCCAAATGTCTGCTGGCGCAGCGAGAGACACTCGCTCGCTCGATCGCGACGAATACGGTGAACTCCGCCCGACATCGGATGTACGTGCCGATAGGCAGAATATCGACTGAATATCGACATACCGATGCTTGCCGCCGACGTCGATAATGACTGTCGCCGCTTCGAAGTTAGCTGCCCGATGTTGAACATCGCAAGCCGCACCTCATGTTTGCTTTAATGAAGCTCGATTCAACGCTGCACCTGCAATTGATGCTCGCCGCCATTCGCTCTCCTGATGAACGCCTTTGAGCAAATAGTATTCCAATCGTTTGCACCAGTTCTAAGGTCCCAAGTTTAGCCCCTTCGGCCATGTACCGAATGTCTCAGGGTTAAAACGATTTGCGAATCGAATCTGTAAATCGAGCGGCGCGAGCCGTCCGATTCTTTGGACTTTTCTCGCACTTCACCGGACGGATCGCCCCGGACCGCTACCTAATTCCGCGCCATTCCAGGCAAGCTGAGTGGCGTCTACGAACTTGATTTGGGACAGTCGAACTA
>JANPLJ010001267.1:0-3960 GCA_031426475.1 Pirellulaceae bacterium
CGGAACCGCAGCGCCGGCGTTGCAGTATCGAGCCCACTATGACCCTGTAGCACTTCGGAATCAATTTCTTGCGACCGCTGGCACTGCTGTTGCCGTTCCTTAGGTTTGGGCTTTAACTTCAATGGAATTTACGTAGCCGCGTTCGTGCATGAAAATGCTCCGCAGGAGCGTCGCCCTCCCGATTGTATTTTAGTTCCAGTTTGACGCCTACGAGCCTCGTTCGAAAGTGGGAAAACGTCCTCGTCCCATCGGAAGCAAAGGGGGCAGCGAATAATGACATTGTAGCTCCGAAGACCCCAGCGGCCTCAGCGGCCGTCTCGCTTTTTTGTAGGCCGGAACAAGTCGCTAGCAAATTTGGATGTTGAATAAATCGTTGGCGACGCCGTTCCGGCAGAACCAATGTTTCCGCTTGCCGGAACAGAGCAGAGTATCCTGCTCAAATTGACGAACGCAATGCGCTGCTTGTTCCGGCCTACGGTAGTCTCGAAAGTGAGACGGCAGTCGCTTCGATCGCATTGCGTAACTCTACAAGC
Organism: Pirellulaceae bacterium; assembly: GCA_031426475.1. Lineage (GTDB taxonomy): Bacteria > Planctomycetota > Planctomycetia > Pirellulales > Pirellulaceae > JAIYDQ01. Next base: position 534 of record JANPLJ010001267.1, read on the forward strand.
ATTTTCGGGACTTCCACAAACGGATCGTAGTCTTTACGCTGCATCGATAGCGTCTCGATAGGCAAGTAACCCCGATAGCCGGATTTGCGCACGATCGTCAGCAGCTTGAGCATGTCGGTACGCGGTGATGTGGTTGAGCTGCCGGTCGTTTCCTTGATCTGCCAATTCACGGCGTGCGGAGCCATTAGAGCGATGTCGGCATACGGATCGTCTGTTAGGTACTTGCCAGTGTCGACAAGCGCATTGCACCATTCATGATCGACACGCTTTAGCAAGCTAAGGTGCTCCTCGCCCGTGTTGATAAAATCACCATGATTTTGCACCGCAACGATAACCCCGAATTTCCTGCCATGCTCGGCGCACTCTCGGAGCGAATCAGCCATCCACGTTTCCACCGCCTCTCGGCTTGCATTGCCAGAAGCCTTCTGCCAGTTTTTAAACGGTGACTGCGAGTCGGCAAAAGCGCGCACCACGGGCGCCCCGAGTTTTGCCGCGACTTCGATCCACGTCTTGATACGATGAACGCCTTCCTCGCGAACCGCTTTGTCCGCGTTTGTAAAATCATTGCGAACCCCCGTACCACTGATGCCGAGCCCCAGATTAAATGCGTGTCGCTTGAGGCGGACAATGTAGCTGTCCTCGGGCGCATTTGGATAACCAGGAAAGAAGTAGCCCGTAAGATCGACTGCATCGAAATTTTGCTTGGCGCAGAAGTCGCAAATTTGAAACAAGTCAACGCCTTGGCTTGAGTCCTTGGCGTTTGCGTTCAGCAGATCGAGAAACGAGTATGCGTTCAGGGACGTTTTTAAGTGCGATCCGCCGACTCGCTGAATAGGCGAAAATTCAGCCATGAGATCCGAACTCGAAACGCCTGCTGCGCCGAGTGTTAAAAACGAAGCTGACTGAAGAAAGTTTCTGCGGGTAGATATTGGTTGCATCTATTGGGTTTCCATCAAGTTTGTTAGGCTATAACTAGCTAAAGATTGCATGGCAGCGCGTGGTAGCGATTTTTTGTCTCGACTTGAGAACGATGGTATAGCCTATGAATAAAACACAGCGTTTGGACAATCTTATCGCATTCGGAGAAATCGAACAAACCCGTCGAAATTGTGTGATGGCAAATCTCTGGGTGCGCGGAGATCAAGATATAGTGATTACGCTGGAACTTGCCGGGAATCTTGAAGGAATTGCTGCCAATCGAACGTTTCGATTTCGGGCGAATGAATTGCTTTGGGCAGAAGAACCGGATCTCGAGGACTGTAGTCTTCAACTCTATCAGCAAGGCGTCGTTGGACGTTGCGTTATCGAAGCGACCCCACAGGATCCAGAAGATCTCGGATCGTCCGCGGACGACTCGCACCGAGCTTACCAACCGATGAACTTGACGCTTGAGTGGTGGGCGCAGGACGGACACGTCATTTTGCAACTGGAATCAGCCTGTATCGAGTTCGAAGGCGAGTATCGAGAATTGGAGGATCTCATCGATTGCGACGAAGAACCACCGGAGCCTTTCGATTGCGAGATGGACGAAAACGGCGTACCGGCATGGCTTCGCGATCTTCCTGAAGATGCGACGTCGAACGATGCGGTCATCGGACACGATGAAGAACTCGACGTCCACAATATCTTGCCCATTGAACAAATGAAAGCTGAAGAAGCGGAAATGAGTTGGGAAGAGCTCGAACACAACAACTCGCCAGAGACTCAAGCTCTCTATCACGAATGGGACGAAATCTTGCATGGCAAGAATCATGAGCCCTTTGATTGGTTGATCGATGATTCGGTGCGACTTCCGCTCCCGCAACAGATTCGGGATGAAGCGGAAGCGGTTGAAGTCTTGCGAAAATTACTGAGTCGATTGGCTCCGCTGGGGATTGTCTTGGATATGTGCGAGCATATCAGCGCCTTCGAGGCATATCAAATGATGATTAACGAGTTCTTGCCAGGAACCCAAATCCACCCTCGAATGGGCGCTGCCGGCTTTGTTCATCACTTTTCCACATGGGAATATTGCGAACAGTGCAACGAAGAGATGGACGAAGAGATGGGCGAAGAGACTGAGCCAGACACGACGCCCCTGAAATAACCACAGGGAAGTCAAAGCGCGTATGATGGAATCATGCGAGCTTCAAATTCCCTGCGGGTTGCGGGTCGTTGAGTTGAACGAGACGACTAGTTGCCGTTCGATGAGGCAAGGAATCGACGTTTGCTAAAGACTCGGGTTTCTCCAAAGTTGTTGTTGATCGCGTTGGCACCACCGGTCAGGGTGACCGACGAGATTTGATCGGTTCCGGCTGTTCCACCCGAGGAACCTGGATTCGATGCTGCACTCGTGAAGTTGCTAGGCTGCGTCTGCTGGACTGTATAAACTCCCGGGGTTAACCCAGTAAACACATACTCGCCATTCGCGTCGGTGGTCGTCGATCGATTGACGGCAGCCCCATTGATCGTCCCTGAGATCGCCACGTTAACACCAGCAATCCCTGCTTCACCAGTATCTCGCACGTTGTTTCGAGTCGAATCGACATAGACGAATCCACGAAGAGCGGCCGTATTTGCGACCGTTGCAGCGACCGTCGCTGTATTGTTATTCGTATTTGATTCGCCCGTCGCCGTTACCGTTGCGGTGTTGCTGATCGTCGTACCGTCAGGCGTATTATTATTGACCGTCGTTGTCACAGTGACGGTCACTGGCGATCCTTGGGCGAGTGTTGGAATCGTCCCTGTGATCGTACCCGATTGATTCGTGAACGTTCCGGCACTGGAGGTTACCGACACGAAGGTCAGATTGGCTGGTATCGGATCGCTGAGGCCCACATTGGTAGCTGTCGAGACACCGGTGTTGCTAACGATGATCGTGTAGACCAACGACTCGCCCGAGGAGACGTTGTCGGTGCTGTTCCTGGTCTTTGTCACGGTGACATCGAAGTTTCGATTGATCGTGGTGTCTTCTCCGTCAGAAACACCCGTTGTATTATCGGGGCTGGTCAACGTTGCGGTATTCGTCACCGAGCCAGCCGCAGCCGACGCAGCCGCTTGAACCGTCAAAGTAATCAAAGCTCGATTTACGGTCGCGCTTCCTCCAGCCAACAACGTACCAAGATTGGCTTCGAGGCGATTGGTCGTCGTATTAAACGTCACATTCCCATTTCGCGGCGTCGTTTCGTTCACGGCAAAGGTACCGCTGACGAAAGTGATGCCAGTTGGCAACGGATCGGAGAACAATACGCTAGGTGCGTCAGCAGTACCCGAATTGAATGCTGTGACCGTGTAGGTAAAGTTCGCTCCACCAGCGGTGACAGGATCTGCCGAGTCTAACTTGGCGATATTCAACGTTACGCTGCGAGTCAACGTATCTTGGTCGGTTGCTGTGTTGGGACGCGTACCCGTTTCTTGAGACGGCGTCGCAGGCGTAATTGTCGCGCTG
>JANPLJ010001268.1:0-2210 GCA_031426475.1 Pirellulaceae bacterium
GTCTCGCTTTCGAGACTACCGTAGGCCGGAACAAGCAGCTAATTGAGTTCGTCAATTTGAGAAAGATAGTCTGCGCCTTTCCGGCAATCGGAAACCTCGGTTCTGCCGGAACGGCGTCGCCAACGTTTTATTCAACATCCAAGTTTGCTAGCGACTTGTTCCGGCCTACAAAAAAGCGAGACGGCCTCTACAGCCATGGGGGAGCTAGGGAGTTCATTCATTATTGTCGAACTAGCCTGATTAGCTCATTCACCAACGAGCGAGCTCGTAGGGGTCTTTGCATTCGAACTTGGGACAGTCGAACTAGTGCTTGTCCAACTTTCCATTTCGAGTTTCAATTCGTAGCCGATGTCGTAAGACACTTTGTCCCGGTGATACACTATATTTGTTGGACGTTGGTGGTTGGGCTGGAGGGTGAAAAAATGTTGTCGCTGCGCAATCAGCAGATCACACGTACTCCTAATCGATCGCCGCAGTGTTTCGAGTACGAGCACGATTTCATTGAGCACGAGCACGCGAAAGGTCAAGAAATGTGGAAAAAGACAGGGGCTCTTGCCTCGGATAGCAATCTCTCGAAGCTCCTTTGCTCCCTCCTTCTATTCCTCGGCGCAACGTCAGTCTTTGCCGTTGATGAGCCGAGGCTGCATCCTCAAGCATCGTCGCTTCCGTTTTCCCATCAGGGGCCGTTTGTTACGACAGCCGATGGCGGAGTGCTTAGTATCGACTCAAAGAACGCATTGCGTAGCAACGACGAGGGCCACACATGGGACAAGACGCCGCTCTTCGCCGCTCCCACAAAATTCACGGTCAGCAACGAACGCGCTTTGTTGCGTACGCGGGAAGGAGTTGTTATTTCTGCGTGGATGAATGGCGCAGAACGAAAAACTCCTACAGGTTGGCGATGGGGTGACCCAAGCGTGAGTTGGCGGGAATTCGTATTGCCGACCTATAGTTGCCGAAGCATGGATGATGGTAAGACCTGGGACAAACCGGTAAAACTCAGTGACCCATGGTGTGGCTGTATTCACTCGCTTATTCAGATGAAGAGTGGTCGCATTGTTCTCGTGGGCCAGGAGATTATCCCGCAGTGGCGGCACGCGACGGTAATGTGGGTCTCGGATGACTTGGGCAAATCCTGGCAACGCGGCGATGTGCTCGATTACGGCGTCGGCGCGCACGACCACGCAGGCTCCATCGAAGGCAGTGTGATCGAACGCCGGGACGGTTCGCTTTACCTGCTGTTGCGTACAGAATCAGGCTATCTGTGGGAAGCCAATTCGCGCGACGGTTTGAAATGGTACGGTTTGCAGCAAACTGGGATACAGTCGGTTACTTGCTGTCCGCAACTGACACGCCTGGCGGATGGACGCATCGCGTTGCTGTGGAACGCGCCGCCGCGACATGATAGCAAGAGCAGATCGAGCCGCGCGGAACTGTCACTAGCCTTTTCAGATGACGAAACAGCCACATGGTCGCAGCCGATCATCGTCGCCGCAAATTATTCGCCCGCTGGCCGTACTTCGTATCCGTATCTTTACGAGCGGCAGCCGGGCGAACTTTGGATCACTACGATGCAGGGCAACCTGCGCATGAAAATCAACAGTTCAGGCTTGCTCCAGGGAGAGATTCCAGTCTTCGTGCCGCCAGCTAAAGAAACGCCGAAACCAGGAAGTATCTTTATGTTCGGTGACTCAACGACCGCTCCACGTGGAAGCACCCCCGTTTATTCCACTCTTGTGGAAGCCACACTCCAAAGCATCGGCTCGTCGCTGAGCGTTGCCAATGCAGGAATCCCTAGCAACACAACGGTGCAAGCTCGTAAGCGAATCCAAGAAGACGTACTGCGTTTTAAACCCCGGGTCGTCGTGATGCAGTTCGGAATCAATGACTCGGCAGTTGATGTTTGGAAAAAACCACCATCCATGGAGCCTCGCGTTCCCTTGAAAGCTTATGTCGAGAATTATCGTGCGATGATCTCCGACGCGCGCCAGCAAGGAGCAAAGGTCATACTCATGACCACGAATCCATTGCGATGGACCTCCAAGCTTCGTGAACTGTATGGCAAACCACCTTACCAGGTCGACACAGAGGACGGATTGGAGGCGTTGAATCTTGTCCATTATAACGCGGCAATCAGGGAGCTCGCGAAAGAACTGAATGTGCCGCTGCTTGATATCCACGCCGCTTATCCCGTTTTCGCTGCGAAGAAC
>JANPLJ010001269.1:0-3518 GCA_031426475.1 Pirellulaceae bacterium
AACCTATCACACAAGTACAACAAAACACTCACACGTATAACAACACGACTGGTCGTCCAAGGAAGACCAAAGTTTGCACTTCCATTCTCTTAAGGCTAACATATTCATAGCTGCCTGCCGCTACCAAGGAATGGATTCAAATTGGCCCTCCCTACCCTACCCCGATCGAGCACGCGATGAGAGTCGATACGATGCAACAACCGATCTTGCGTCGCGAATTTCTGAGTAGCTCCGGCGGTGGCTTTGGCGCCTGGGCATTGGCTTCTTTAATGCAAAACGATGCCCGCAAGGCAATGGCCTCGGAAGCAAATGCATCGAAGTCCGCGAAACAACCACATTTTGAACCGCGAGTCAAACGCGTGATCTGGTTGTTCATGCATGGTGGGCCAAGTCAAGTCGATCTCTTCGATCCGAAACCCGAGCTTAACTTGCTTGCCGGTAAACCTTTGCCGGACAGCTTTGGCGAAGTGATGACGCGACGCAAGGTAGCTAAGAATCCTTTATTGGGAGCGATTCGTGATTTCCATCCACGAGGTGATTCCGGTCTCGAGATAAGTGATTTTCTTCCCGAGATTGCGAGCTGTGCAGATGATCTTTGCGTGATTCGAAGCATGCATGGTGACAGCGTGAATCATCCGCAATCGGTTTATCAGATGAATACCGGCAGTGTGTTGATGGGACGACCGAGCGTAGGAAGCTGGGTAGCGTATGGTTTGGGTAGCGAGAATGAAGACCTGCCCGCATTCGTCGTCTTGCCGGATCCCAAAGGTGGTTTGAAAGGAGGGCCGCCAGCGTGGGGAAGCGGCTTTTTGCCTGCAACGTATCAAGGTGTGACGATGCGATCGGGCGCGTCGCCAATCCTTCATCTCAATCCGCCGGCCGAGCTCGCTTCGCTTGATCAACGTCGCACGTTAGATCTTGTTCAGAAGCTCAATCGCGAGCATTTTGCGAATCGTGATCAAGACGACGAATTGTCGGCGCGGATCGCCGCCTATGAATTGGCATTTAGAATGCAAGCCGCCGCGCCCGATCTGGTCGATCTCGAAAGCGAAACCGCTGAAACGCTCGCGTTGTACGGGGTCGACCGAAAACAGACGCGTGATTTTGGAAGTCGTTGTTTGCTCGCCAGAAGAATGATTGAACGCGGAGTTCGCTTCGTTCAGGTTTACTCGGGCGATACCAATGGTTGGGATGCTCACAAAGATGTTGAAAGCAATCACAGCGAGATGTGTGCCTCGACTGACCTGCCCGTCGCTGGACTTTTGAAAGACCTGAAGCGTCGAGGGCTATGGGACGACACGCTTGTGATTTGGGGTGGCGAGTTTGGCCGAATGCCGATGAGCGAATCAGGAACGGGACGCGATCACAATCCGTGGGGGTATAGTGTTTGGATGGCAGGCGGCGGCGTCAAATCTGGAATCGCATACGGTGCAACGGATTCCGTCGGACTGCGAGCGGTCGAAAAGCCGGTTCACATTCGCAACTTTCACGCAACGGTTCTACATCTGTTGGGACTCGACCATGAAGGCCTATCGTTCCCGCACAACGGACTCGATGAACGGTTGATAGGCCCCACCGACGACGTCGAAATCGTCTCGGAGATCTTGGCATGAGAGCAATGATAGCGGAACGGCGCAAGCAATCCGGTTCATCGAGGTTCAAGTTTACCTCGCCCTACTGCGAAGAAGAATACTTCGAGAATCTCGCTCCCCTCTCCCCGTCTTCGGGGCGAGGGGCTAGGGGCGAGGGGCTGGTGTTTTCGAGCGATTCCGCCCCTTACCCCCCGTCCCCCTCTCCCCAAAAGACTGGGGAGAGGGGGCGGAAGAACGCTGATCGCTTTGCCGAACAATTGATTCCAGCTTTGGCTTTTCTGTGCATTTGGCTGTTGTCACCGATTTTGGGCGAAGAGCCAAAGAGCGATTCGGATCGAACGTTCATCGAAACACCGCTCACCGAAAGCGATCGCGATCATTGGGCATTCCAGCCGATTGTTGAACCGCCGCTGCCTTCGATAAGAAAACGCAGTTGGCCGACAAACGAGATCGACTACTTTATCCTGTCGGCCCAAGAAGCATCGAATCTCCAGCCTGCGGAAGTGGCTGAACGCCCTGCTCTGCTGCGAAGATTGAAGTTGGATTTGTTAGGTTTGCCGCCCACGATAGACGAGCTAGACACCTTCGAGTCGGAATCGTCTGAAGATGCCTACGAAAACCTCGTTGATCGCTTCCTCGCGTCGCCTCGTTACGGCGAGCGCTGGGCTCAAGGCTGGCTCGACCTCGCTCGCTTTGCCGAAACCGATGGCTTTGAACATGACCGTGTTCGAAAGGATGCGTGGCAATATCGCGATTGGGTCATCGAGTCTCTGAACAAAGATACGCCATACGATCAATTTGTCTTCCAGCAGCTTGCCGGCGATATCGATACCGAGACAGGCCAACGTATCGCGACGATGTTTTGCTTCGCGGGCCCGGATATGCCCGATATCAACGACCAAGAGCTTCGTCGACACGATCGGCTGAACGAGCTCACGTCGACGGTTGGATCGGCGCTGCTAGGCTTGCAATTTCATTGCGCGCAGTGTCACGATCATAAAGTTGATCCGGTTAGCCAAGCCGATTTCTATCGTTTGAGAGCTGTATTTGAATCCTCGGTCCCTGAATTCATCCGCGAAAAACCATTCAACACATTCACCAATGAATCGACCACGATTCCAGCTCGATTCTATTTTCGCGGTGAGTTGCAACAGCCAGGACCGATCCTCCAGGCGGCATTGCCTCGAATCGCTACGCCGCACGGTACGCAGTATTGCGACACATCCAACCCACGTGCCGAGTTCGCGCGTTGGTTGTTTCAAAAAGACAATCCGTTGACGGCACGCGTGATCGTCAATCGACTTTGGCAAGCTCATTTCGGACGCGGGTTATTTGAGAACCCGAGCGACGTTGGGATCGCAGTCGCTGGCCCGACGCATCCCGAGTTGCTGGACTGGTTGGCAACCGAGCTTTGCCGAAACGATTGGAGTCTGAAAGCAATTCAGAGGAAGATCGTTTTGTCTTCGACTTATCGACAACGTAGTTTTGCCAATGCCGGGGACAAAACTTGGCCGCAACGGCTTGAAATAGATCCCCGTAACCGACTCTACTGCCGTTTCCCGCGTCATCGTATCGAGGCCGAGGTTATCCGCGATTCGATGCTCGCCACTGCCGGACTTTTGGATTTCAAGAGCGGCGGCGAAGGCGTCATGCCACCGCTCCCAAATGAATTGATCGGAACGCTGCTCAAAGGGCAGTGGAAGACGAGCGAAGATCCGGCGGATCATTGGCGGCGCAGCATCTATATCTTCGCCCGCCGCAATCTAAGGTATCCGATTTTTGAATCGTTCGATCGTCCCGACGCGGGAGCGAGTTGTCCGAAGCGGGATCTCTCGACAACAGCCATCCAGGCGCTGCAGATGTTCAATAGTGAACTTTCGATGGAATGCAGCAAACAACTGCGTCAACGAATTCTTGGTGAAGGAT